>CALMQK010000235.1 GCA_937872085.1 uncultured euryarchaeote | reverse complement strand
AGGACGGACCTGATCGAGGTAGGCAAGATGGCTCACGAGGTCGGGGCGTACTTCTGCGTCGACGCGGTCCATCACGTCGCGCATGGCCCGACCGACGTCCAGAAGATCGGATGCGACTTCCTGGCCTTTTCCGGATACAAGCTGTTCTCGCGCCATGGTAGCTTCATGTACATGAAGCCAGAGCTGATCGAGAAGCTGAACCCCTACAAGGTGGACTCATCGCCGAAGCACGGGCCCGAGAAGTGGGAACAGGGCACGAGGGACCAGGCGATGTTCGCGGCGATCAGCGGAGCGATAGACTACCTCGTTTGGCTCGCGGACCCGTCCACCAAAGAGCCTCCGAAGCCTGGGCCTCAGAGGGGCGCTGTGCTGAGACAGGCGATGGAGCAGATCGAGGGATATGAGAAGGAGTTGTCGAGGATCGTTCTCGATGGGTACGGCAAGCTATTGGGACTTCGTTACGTCCCCGGCCTCACGGTCTATGGTTCGAAGGAGGTCCATAAGAAGCACGGGAGGGACCCGACCTTCGCATTCAAGCTGGCCGGCTGGGACGACCACGAACTCTCGAAGGAGCTCTGGGACAAGTATGCCATCGCGGTGGGAGCTGAGGACTACTTCTCGATGGTCCCGCCGAAGTACAAGGCCAAGACCTTCGTCAGGGCGACCTTCGTTCACTACAACACGAAGGAAGAAGCCCTCAAGTTGCTCAATGCTCTGAACGAGATCGCTGTGAGGAAGAAGTAAAGAAGGCAAAAGAGGGAAAGGGTTTGGGGAAAAAGGGTTTTGATGATGCCCTACTGCTTTTTCTGATAGTACTTCGCCCACTCACCTGGTTGCGAGCTGAGGGTCCGCTCGTAGGTCTGCGGAGCGCGTTGCTTCGGCTTCTTGCCCTCCATAACCACGAGAAGGACGACCGCCACGATCACGACGGTCACAACGAGCAGAGCGAT
Source organism: uncultured euryarchaeote (assembly GCA_937872085.1). Lineage (GTDB taxonomy): Archaea > Thermoplasmatota > Thermoplasmata > UBA10834 > UBA10834 > COMBO-56-21. The sequence goes on along the minus strand of CALMQK010000235.1, from coordinate 5,902 downwards.
GCCGAAGAGGGTTGCTGGGATCCTTGTGACATCCTTGCTGCCGACATCGACCAGTGCATCTGATGAGAAGGTCGGGTCGTGCACAATCATATCACCACCTGGGTAGGCTATCCCGCCCAAGACCGCGAAACCTCCGAACACAGCCCCGTTCATGCCCATCGTCCAAACGGGCACTCCGCCCATGATCTGTGAATGCAATTGCTCATTGTTGCCGTCGACCGTCACGTTCGAGACCCACTCAAATGCACCGATCCTCGTCCGTTCCCCGCCGAAGGTCAGCATGGGGCTCGATAACATCCTGGGGGATGACATCATTCCTGTGTCATCGTCGACATCCATGCCGCCTGACGGTGTCATCATTGTGGAATGGCCATCCTCATGCATCTGCCTGATCGAGCTCATCTGCATCCAAGCGACCACGAGTGCTGGTGGGATGTAGTTGCCCACTATCGCACCGAACTCCATCAGGAGTGCGGGGTTCGCGTTGTTCGAGTCATAATCCCAGCCCTGGATCGCCTGGTCCCACTTCACATGGTATCTGATCATCTTCCCAGAGACCACTAGATCCGGCATGGCCTCGGGGGTGCCCATCATCGTCATTCCGCCCATCATGCCACCCATCATACCGCCTCTCTGGACGGTGATCTTCCACTGGGGCACGGTGGCGTTGTCCACCTGGACCATGTTTGCGGAGAGATGGAAGGTCAGCGTGAGGTTGTTCAGCTTGTTGTCTCCGACGGGACCGGAGTAGTTGTCAAGCGTACCATACGCCAGGTTCTTCGCCGCGAGGTCGAAGCTCCATGTCTTCTGGCCGGAGGCCTCCTCGACTGTTACCGGGGATTGTTCCCAAGCGGTCCTCAGGCTGACTTCTTTGAAGATCTGCTCGTTCCTGTAAGTCGGAGTGAAATTCCCATTCTGGTTCGTCCATCGAGCTTGCAGCAGCCCGTCATCGGTAGAATCGCTGAATTCCACAATATCGCTCAGCTTGACTGCGTAGACTGTGTAGATCTTGACCGTGTGGTTTGCCTCGACCAACGCACCCTGGCTGTCGTATACCTGGGCCATACCCAGATACCGCGCCTTGATGGCAACAAAGGTGATATTGTTAGGGGTCTGGTCGTTTCCCCAGACTATGCCGAACGCCGCGTCCGCCCCGAACTTGACGTAGAAGTAACTGCCGTTGCCAAAGTCGGTCGTCGTTCCCGTAGCCGTAGTCAGTTTGCTGTTCAGCGTAGCCGGGGCCGCCGAGGCCGAACTGGGGATCGCGAAGACCCCTAGCAGCATCAGCATGACCGCGAGCATCGCTCCCGAAACCATTGCTCTTTTTCCTAGCATCTGTGTAGCCTCCGATTCTGTCTTGGAAGGGACTACTCGGGACCGGAGTATATGAACCGTTAGAGGTGTTTTGCAGTTGTTTTGCACGGGACGGCCCCGCGCAAGTCTCCGAAAGGAGTATTAAGCCAGGGGGTAGTTCGAGGTCCAATGGCACGCCTGGTGCTGTCATTGAACGAGAGGCTGATCATCCATCTATCGGAGATGGACAGGCACAAGGATGACCCGGAGGTGCCCATTGGCGCGAGCCAGGAGGGTATCGCCCAGAGACTAGGGGCCGGGGTCCACACCATTTCGAGAATGCTTTCCTCGATGGTCAAGGAAAGCCTCGTTTCGGAAAGGCTCGCGCATGTCCGAGGCGCCCCGAAGAGGAGGAAGGCCTACTCTCTGACCGAGACGGGCATCAAGGTCGCCCAGTCCCTGAGAACTGACATCGCTGGACGCAAGGTTGTCCTGGAGCGCAATGGCAAGGCCCAGGAGATGTCATTTGAGGAGGCGATAAGGAGGGTGGGCTCGATATCGGGGATCACGCCAGGATTCTCGGAGACGGTCGATCTCGCGATCGCGAATGACACCCTCAGGATGGAGATGTTCCCGAAACCATCCGCCGGGAAGAAATGCAGCCCCGAGTTTGTTGAGAGGTCCCAAGGTCGCCCGAAGGTTGAGAACTTCTTCGGCAGGGATGCCGAGAGGAAGGCCATCCTCGAACGGTTAGACAGCCCGGACACCTCCACCGTCCTCCTCTGGGGGATGCCGGGCATCGGGAAGAGCACGCTCGCGTCGAAGCTGTTCGACGAGCTCTCGGGCAAGCGGACGATGTTCTGGTATTCGTTCCGTGGATGGGACACTGAATCGTCTTTCCTGTCAGCGCTCTCGGATTTCTTGGTCTCGGCAGGTCGGAACGACACGGTGACCGGACTCAAGCGAGGATCGTCGCCGGCCGAGATGTTCATGCCGCTCGTCAACGATCTGAGCGGATGCGGGATGGTGATGTTCCTCGATGACATCCAGAAATGCTCTCGACAGGTAACATCCTTGTTATCGATGGTGACCGAGGCGGCACGGGTCTCCAAGTCAAGTAAGATCGTGCTTCTGTCTCGAACGATTCCAGGTTTCTTCTCGAACGCGGTTCAAGGGAACATCCTGGTGGAGCTCGCGGGTTTGGACAGGGATTCGGCCTGGCACATGGCCCAGAGCATGAACGCGAAGGACAGCGTCCGGATAGTTGACGAGAGTCACGGCCACCCGCTGCTCCTGAGCTTGATGGCCCGCGGCGGGCCTGGCCAGTCCAAGGGAGATGTCATTGCCTTCATCGAGCGCGAGGTCTATTCCGCGGTCTCCGAGAAGGAACGCAAGGTCCTCGAGATGCTCTCGGTCTTCAGGCATCCCGTGACGGTTGATGCGGTCCCAGACTCGGACTACACGGTCGTCACAGGGCTCAGGCAAAGGGCGCTAGTCGTAGAGCAGGAGGATGGGATATGGACCCACGATCTGTTGAAGGATTTCTTCTCGTCGCATCTGAGCGCCCAGGCGAAGAAAGAATACCACACCCTGGCGGCGGCCTATTGCGATAAGAACCCGGGGGCAGAGTGGAAGCTCGAGACCCTCTATCACCTCGTCGAAGCGGGTTCTTGGGCGGAGGCGCTCCGGGTCGCTATCGCCAATGCAAGTGAGCTGGCGAGCGATTTTCCCGAGGAGACTCTCGCGCTCGTCTCGAAGATACCCTCGAATTCGGGCTCACACCGGGAGAATGCGGAGCTTCTCTTCATCCGAGGCCAGTTGCACGAGGAGCTCGGAAGCGAGGAATCGGCGCTGTCGGACCTCGAAGGGAGCCTATCGCTCCTGGGAGCCGAGGAGGACGTGGCCAAGCGGGCATTGGTCCTTGAGACCCAGGCGAGGCTTCGCTCAGAGGTAAGTAGATGGTCCGAAGCGCTCTCCGATCACCAGAAGGCCCTTCACATCTACGAGAGGTCGAATGACAAGGAGGGCCAGACCCGAGAGTGGCTGAACATCGGGGGCGTGCTGAGGAAGAAGGGAGACTTCGCCAAGGCCCGGGAAGCCTACATGAAGGCACTCTCGCTCGCGACCATGGATGAGGACAGACCTTCGGAAGCCGCATGCCTCAACAACCTGGGCTTGTTGGACCGGGACGAGGGCAGGCTGAGGGATGCGGAGGCCCGTCTCAGGGAATCAGTGAGACTTGCACATGTAGTCAAGGACCCGTCCGGCGAGGCTAGAGGGTTGGAGAACCTCGCCGAGCTCCTAAGGGTGGAGCACAGGCTGACCGAGATGACCGACCTGCTCCTGGAATCATCAGAGGCTTTCAGACGCGCGGGGGAGATGGAGGAATACAAAAGGCTTCAGGCGGCGTGTGCGGAGGCCCTGGGTGAGCTAGGGAAGCATGCTCGGGGTATTCACCTTGCGGAAGCGGCTCTTGAGAACCCGGATATTCGGAAGCGCAGGGGGCTCTTTCAGAAGTCACCCAGGTTCGACTCCGGCGACCTCGCGTTATCAGAGGCCCTCGTCGGCCTGCATCGCTCGTCCCCTGACATGAAAAGGGCGCAGAAGGAACTGGTCAGGTTCATCGAAATGGCAGGATCCCTCGGAGACCAAGATGCGATCGCTCGAGGCAGGCTGCTGCAAGCGATGGTCCAGGAGGACGTTGGGGACCTCGATTCGTCGGCGAAGTCCCTCGATGATCCGGAGAGGATGCTGAAAACTGTCGGCAACAGTGAAGGTCTCATCGCCGTGCACATGAGAAGAGGAGCTTTGGAAGAGAAGCGTTTAGACTTCGCAGCCGCAGCGAGACATTATCAAGAGGCTGCGAACCAAGCCGAGAGGATTGACAACGAATTCGCTAGGATGATGGCTCGGGAGAAACTGGATTCGGTCACGGGTCAAGCCTCCCGGTAGGCCTTGCGTCCACGTCAAATTGAGGACAAAGTATTGTTTGGAAGTCTGGAGGATGTATAAGCCGTAGCGGCCCCCGCCCGTCAAAGAGTTTCGAGCCTTCAGACGACGTCGACGATTACTGGGACTATGGCCAACCTGTCCCCGGCCGTGGTCCCGACGAACAACTGCGCAGTCATCGTTCCGGTTATCGTATTGGCGGGAACGCGAACGGTACTCTTCGAAACAATAATCCGCTTGGCAGACATCATTAGCTCAAGGAGACGAGTCGATGGAAGGTGTCAAAACCGGCCCCAAGCTCAAGATTCTAACTGAAGACCAGATCGACGAGATACACGAGGCATCCTTGCTCATCCTGGGGCGGACCGGCGTGAGGTACGACAGCCCGATGGCGGTGGAGAGGCTCGTCAAGTCCGGGGCGGTCCTCAAACCGGATTCGAAGGATGTCGTGACCTTTCCGCGAAGCTTCATCGAGGATTCTCTGAAGAAGATCCCGAGATGGAGGACATACTTCGCTCGGAACCCGAAGAACGACATCGCCTACGACGGGGAGCACCTGTTCGCCGGGAGCCTTGGCGGCAATCCGAGCATACTAGACCTCGACACGGGACAGCCACGGGCATCCGTCCTCGAGGATGTCGAAAGCACCGCGCGGGTCATGGATGCACTTCCCAATTGCAGCTCAGTCGGCAATGCGGTCGTCGCCACCGAGGTGCCGGCAGAGATCCAGGCGGTCAAGACTGTAGAGGCTCTCATGAAGAACACGAGCAAGTGCGTCTTCGGTTACGCCCTCAACAAGGAGACGATCGACGTCTTGGTGGACATGTGGGCCGTCGTGGCCGGTAGTCATGAGGAGCTTCGAAAGAGGCCTCTCTTGAGCATGTTCGGCTCCCCCAGCAGCCCTCTCACGTATGACCGAAGTGTCTGCGAGGTCATGGTCAGGAGCGCAGAGCACGGGGTCCCGGTCGACATCGTGCCTTGTCCCATGGCCGGTGGGACCGCACCTGTGACTCTTGCAGGCGGGCTTGCCCAGCAGAACGCCGAGCTGCTCGCCGGGATCATGTTGGTCCAGACCGTCGATCGAAGATTGCCGACATGTTACTCGGGCCGACTGAGCATCCTGGACTTGCGGACCGGCGCCAACCTCTGGGGCGGAGCTGAGATGGCCCTTGCATCGGCTGCAACCGTGCAAATCGCTCATAGGTACCACATAGGGTGCGATGTGTATGGCGTGACGTCCGATGCTCCCAGCTGGGGGATGCAGATGGGTTTGGAGAGGATGATGACAGCTGTGATCCCAGCAATGGCCGGCGCAGATGCGTTGTCAGGCATCGGAGGTGCGTGGGGGACGAATACCAGCTATGAAATGCTCGTGATAGACAACGAGATCTACGGTGATGTGTTCAGGGCCGTCCAGGGGATCGAGGTAGACCATGGACGGCTTGCGATCGACGTGATAGACAAGGTCGGGCATATGGGTACCTTCCTGTCACAGATGCACACCATGGACTACCTCAAGAAAGGTGAGATACGGACCTCACCACTTTGGGACAAGCGCGGCGCGGAGAGAGCATGGAAGGAAGGTATCAAGCCGCTCGAAGAGAAGGCCAGGGAAGAGGCGAGGCGGATCTTGAAGGAGCACGAGCCGGAACGACTCGAC
>CALMQK010000234.1 GCA_937872085.1 uncultured euryarchaeote | reverse complement strand
TCAAGAACTACGCGATGGCGGTCAAGGAGCAGGGGAGCGAGGTCGTCTTCCTCAGGAAGGTCGTGCCCGGAAAGGCGAACAAGAGCTACGGGATACAGGTGGCGAAGCTGGCGGGCGTGCCGCAGGCAGTCGTGGTCAGGGCAGAACAGGTCCTCATTCGGATCGAGGAGGAGAGCGTGCTCGAGGTCAAGGCCGGAAAGAAGACACACACGCAGGCATTGCTCTTGACCCCCGAGAGTTCGCCGACGATCGAGCAAGAGCTGCGGAAGGTCGATGTGTCCAAGATGACCCCGATGGAGGCTTATCTCAAGCTCAACGAGTTGAAGAAGAAGCTGGGAGGTTCCGGTGGCAAATAGGATACAGATGCTGGACGACGCCACGATCGACAAGATCGCGGCCGGGGAGGTCGTCGAGCGCCCAGCATCAGCGGTGAAGGAGCTGGTGGAGAACGCCCTCGATGCAGGAGCGACTTCGATCTCCGTCAGTGTCGTGGATGGTGGTAGGAGAACCATCTCGGTCAGGGACGACGGCTGTGGGATGTCCAGAGAGGATGCTCAGGCGGCCTTCCAGCGGCACGCGACGAGCAAGATATCGTCCATCGAAGACCTCCAGAGCCTATCATCATACGGTTTCAGGGGAGAGGCGCTGTCCTCGATCGGCGCGATTGCGCGGGTCACTCTGAAGACGAGGGAGCACGAGACGACGGAGGGCACCGAGGTAGTGATGGACGGGGGAACGCTCGCTCATGTCTCGGCCTTCGGGTGCCCCCCTGGCACCGAGGTTATCGTGGAGGACATGTTCAGATACGTCCCCGCGAGGAAGAAGTCCCTGAAGTCAAAAAACATCGAGCTCTCGCACTGTCGGGAGGTGGTCGTCAACTACATCCTATGCAGACCCGGCTTGTCCTTCTCTCTGAGATCAGATGACGAGATGAATCTTGTACATGTAGCAGCGGAAGGGATGAAGGGCTCCCTCGTTGCCGCCTTCGGGACGAAGGTGGCGGAGAACATGCTGTTCGGGGACGCGGAGACCGAAGGTATACGAGTCGAGGCCTATCTCGGACGCCTTGAGCACACGAAGTCCTCTCCCGCCGACCTCAAGCTGTTCGTCAACGATAGGCCGGTGAAGAATGCCAAGATCGTGTCGGCCGTCGTAGGGGCGTACGGCTCGAAGCTGATGAAGGACAGGTACCCTGTCGGGACCGTCAGGATCTTCGTGAATGGTCCCTACGTCGATGTCAACGTCCATCCCGCGAAGCGGGAGGTCAGGTTCGACGACGAGGCGAAGATCTGCGATATCGTTGCACAAAGCGTCCAGAAAGCGCTCGAGCAGCCCGACCTCTCATACAAGTACGACCTGACGAAGTTCTCGGAGTCCTTCGGACCAATCGCTGGGATACCGGAATCGGAGATGGCCAAGGCCCTCCAGTCAACACTGAAGGTTCACGTGAAGGAAGTCGAAAGCCTCGAAGCACCACTGATCGTCCCCCTAGCGCAGATCATGACGACCTACATTCTCGCAGAGTCCCGGGGCAATCTCTTGCTCATAGACCAGCACGCGGCCTCGGAGAGGATAGTGTACGAGGCCGTGTTGAGGACCATGGATACTGGCAAGGAGATATCGCAGAGGCTACTCACTCCTCTGGTCATTCATCTGACCCCCTCCGAGGAGAGAGTGCTCGAGGAGAATCGCGAGACTCTGGAGAAGGCCGGGTTCGAGGTAGAGAAGTTCGGGAAGGACGCTCACGCGATCAGGTCGCTCCCGACAGTACTCGGAGTAGCCCAGGGCGAGTCATCGTTCAGGAACATCTTGGGAGACCTGGCGAGGATTGCCCCGACCAAGAAGCTCGGACTCGAAGTGATATGGCGGGTAGCTTGCCACACGGCCATCCGGGCCGGAGATCCGCTCTCAGAGGGTCAGATGAGGCAGCTGGTCTTGGAGCTGATGCGGACCGAGAGCCCGTACACTTGCGAGCACGGCAGACCGACAATGGTGGTCCTCTCGCCAATGGACCTTGAGAAGCTCTTCAAGCGCAGGCTCTGACTCAAGCGTGGTCGAAGATCTGATCCCCGTTCCCGAGCAGGACACCGTACCTTTGTGCGACCTTGCCGACTCTGTCCGCGACATCCTTCGATAGCAGCGGGGGCTTGTGGGTCGTCAGGATCTCCTTCGTCCTCCGCTTGCTGTATTCGATCAAGTCGTCGATTGAGTAGTCAGGTTCTCCACGCGCATGATATCCGGTTATCTGCGGGATCATCAGGTCCTTCCTCATGTACTTCAGCGTGTGCGGGTCGGACAGGAAGACTCCTCCCGGCCCCTGTCTCTTGATGGCATCGAAACCAAGGGTGGACTCGTTCACTGCGATGCCTGATCTCATCCGCTTCAGCCATCGCCAGAGCTCGCAGTCCATGACGACCTTCTCCAGGGACATCATCCCAGCCCTGTCGAGCCCTCCCAGGCCCACCATCAGGTCGGCGCCGGTCATCATGCAGGCCATTGTGGACATCGCGGTCTGGTATCCGGCCTCGACGGAGAGCGTCCTCGCGGAGTTGGAGGGGCCTCCGCAGCAGGTCGGGAGGCCGTAGTGT
>CALMQK010000233.1 GCA_937872085.1 uncultured euryarchaeote | reverse complement strand
TGTGTGTCTGCATGAAAAGCTCGTATTCCGTCACATTCTTGAAAGCCGTGAAGAAGACGACCGAGTTTCCGCCGATTATCCCTTCGAAGATCTGCGGGCACAGGTTGCAGAACTCAAGGTAATCGTTCGTCCTTACGTCGGTCCGTTCCGACGGTTCCGCAGTACCGGTGTGGAATCCGATCATCTCGCAACCGAGCTTGTTGAAAGCGGGCACGTTGACGTAGAACACCGCACCTGAATCGACCAGTCTTCTGCGGATGGACGCGACAGTTCCACTCCTCAACCCGTAGAAGTCCGCGAGCTCGGAGTCGGTTCGGTTCGCGTCCTCCGTCAGCCCGACGATTACCTTCATCTCGGATTCCAGGAACTTCCACATGAGTGGGGTAATAGGCGAAATACAATAAAAGACATCCTCTTTGCACAAACGCCATCAATTGGCTCGAATCCGTTGCAATATCCCGGAACTTAGACCGCCGCCATCAGAAAGGTTATAATCGAAAACCATGGTCAAGGTAATGCCATTTTGGCAAACACGCTCTTCTGAAGGAAAAGAAAAGGTGTGACCAAAGGGTGATGCCCAATTGTGGTGGAGTCCCCTCCACCTTTTTTTCTGTTTCACTGCCTAAGGAAGCTCTCACTAGTTTCACGTGACAGCAAAATCGGGGCGCATCGAGGATCGCGGAGAGACATCAAGTCTTCTTCGTCTCTCTCGTCTTGATCCTGAGGCCTTTGTACTTGCATTTCCTGCATCGAGTTGCCCTTATGGCGTTTCTCGCGTTGCAGTTCATGCAGATCTTCTTGACGAGGTTCCTGGCCTCGGCCTCGGGAAATCTTGCCATGATCGACCCTCTGGCGCCACAAACAGGATTGCCATATATAACGGTTATGGACTTCCATGAGACGGGCCGGAAGGTCCGTCCAGGAACGGATTCTGCCTTACTTCAGCTTCCTGCCTTCTTGTGCTAGATGTGCGAGCAAGGCCTCGAGTTGGATCCTTTCACTCGCACCGGCAACCATCCTGAACTCCGCCTCACCGATCCGGTCGACCAGGCGCATCTTGGCATCCTCGTCGACGGGCAGGTCGAAGACCGCTCGGTGAATCCCGGCGATTATGTCCTCCCCGGACAGGCCGTGTCTGGCGACGAGTTCATCGAGCCTTGAGCGGGCCGCGGTGAAGTTCCCTCCGAGGGCCACCGTTAGAAGGTCCTTGATCTCCGAAGGCTTGATGTTCTCAGTGGATTCGAAGACTGTGTCCTGGTCGATCTTCCTACCCAGGGACGCTGCGACCTGAAGAGTGTTGGTGGCCTTGCGGAGGTCCCCCACCGCGAGAGTGGTGATCGCGCTCAATCCATCCTCGGTTATGTCCACATTCTCCGCTTGCGCTATCCGCTTGAGATAGTGCTTCACATCGGCCTCGCTGAGAGGCTTGAACCGAAACACGGCACATCTCGATTGGATCGGTTCTATGATCTTTGAAGAGTAGTTGCACGAGAGGATGAACCTACAGGTCTGGGTGTTCCGCTCCATGGTCCTTCTGAGAGCAGCCTGCGCATCGGACGTGAGCGCATCCGCCTCGTCGAGGAAGATGATCTTGAAGTCGGTCCCGCTGATCGATGCCGCCCTCGCGAAGTCCTTGATCTTCCCCCTCACAACATCGATCCCTCGTTCATCCGATGCGTTGAGTTCGATGAGGTTGTCGCGCCAGTCATCCCCGTACAGCTCCCGGGCGAGCGCTATGGCGGAGGTGGTCTTCCCTGAGCCTGCAGGGCCTGCGAACAACATGTGAGGCATGCTCCGGGTTATGACGTAGGCAGAGAGTCTCTCAACTATGTGCTTCTGCCCGACGACTTCGTGTAGCTTCCTCGGCCTGTATTTCTCGACCCAGACGTCCTGCATATGGCTCAATTCTCTCCAATGCGATATCCTTACAAATAACTATCTAAGCATAGCCAGTGCAGTCCGGTTTCAGGAGTACATAGGCCTTAGCCTCGCCTCGGACTTCGCGCTCGCCGCCAGGCTGACCCTTAAGGAATCAACCAGAAGAAGAACGTGCAATAGACAGCGATCGCCGCAATGCCTAGGTACAGCAGATACCAGGCCCAGTGCGGTTCCCGTTCTTCCTGTTCGTCACCCTCAGGCGCTGGAGCCGGAATGGCGCGCTGACTATAATCACCAGTCATTTCTTCCACATCCAACATTTTGAGATGGGCCTCCATCGCAGATAAAGTGATTGCAGGAGTCCCGACAGGTACTGCCGGATGGCTTGTGGCATCAGCTGGATGTGCACTAGTCTTTTGTCAGCAATTGAGCGAAAAGAAGAAATGAGGTTAGGTCCGGTCTCAATTCCTGCTGATTGGCCCTACGAACCCGACCTACCGGCTGTGCGCTTCAGCTTATCCTTGCAAATGATTATCCATAAGTGGCCAGTTGAATCGGGTTTGCGCCCAATCAGATCAGTATTGACACACTGACCATACCCAGAAGTCGCAAATGCGTGGACAACTCTCACTCCGCGACCCAAGGAAAAGTACATTGCGAAGGATTCATGACTAGGAAAACGACATAAGGAGCATACCGCATTTGCTGGACGAGCGGAAATGGTTCAATGCCCTAGATGTGGACGCGCGAATCCAGTTGGAAGCGTAGCGTGTCAGCACTGTGGCGCGAGATTTCAAGCGCAAAGCGGACCCAAGACAGCAAGCTCCAATTGTAGAGTTTGTGGGAAAAGGCTCCCGTTCTTGGATTCGACTAGCAGAGCAAGGGGCACTTGTGACGTGTGTCAAGCACAATACGAGCGGGCGATTCGTATCGAAGCTTCCAAAGAACAACTGAGAAGGACGACTCATGTTCGCGAGATCGCCGCCCGACATGTTGAGCTGCGCCCGATGATAGTGAGCGCACTCGGGATCAAGGACACGCAAGGGGATTTCCTCGTAGCCGCCCACCCTTACCAGCAGATCTGCGATTGGGAGAGATGCATGTTACAGGCAAAGAACTTCGAGTCCGCAAGAAGATATGAGGATGCGGCCAATAGCTATGAGGCTCTGGGGCTATGGAAGGAAGCCGGCTCAGTTAGAGAGAGGAAGTCCTCAAGGACGGTCAAACACGTCACCGTCAACATCAACGACCTAATCGAGAAAGTAAGAAACGGCGGTCTCACGATTCCTTACAAGTGCCACAGTTGTGGCGCCACAATCACTATCGATAGCGGCTCAAACCCTGAGGGGCTCAAGTTCTGCTCCTACTGCGGGTCCGCAGTTGATCCCGAGGCTATGCTGGACATCCTCAAGAGCGCTCTGAGATAGCCCTGGGGTCCTGTTGTCCTCGCGAGTGACCATGCCACGCCCAGAAAAACAACCAATTAATACGACCTCGCCGCATCACGCTGGCGTGATCACCTGCGACAAGTGCAGGAAGAGATCGGTGGCGTTCATCAGATACAGCGGAGCGCATCTCTGCAAAGAGCATTTTAGCGACTTCGTCGAGAGGCGCGTGAAATATGAATTCCGACGGCGGGTCCACCTCGTCGGCGGAGAGCGAATCGCCATCGCGGTATCAGGGGGAAAGGACAGCACGGTCGCTCTTCACCTGGTCAGCAAGATCCTGGGTAAGAGAAGGAACCTCGATATCGCAGCCATCACAGTCGATGAAGGCATCAAGGAATACCGGGAATCGAGCTTGCCTATCGTCGCTGGCCATTGTCGTGAACTTGGGATCGAGCACATCGTCGTGTCGTTCAAGGAACTGTTCGGCACCACTATGGATGAGATCGCGAAGACCCAGAGGACGATCTCGGCCTGCAGCTATTGTGGCGTCCTCAGAAGGGCGGCTATGAACCGGGCAGCGAAGGAATGGAACGCTACGCACCTTGCCACCGGTCTGAACCTTGATGATTCCGCTCAATCGATACTGATGAACATCTCCAGAGGGGAGGTCGAGCGATTGGCGAGATTGGGTCCTCACAGGCGTGTCCAGCCTGGACTCGTGCCGCGGATCCAGCCTCTGAGGACGATCCCCGAGAGCGAGACCACTCTCTATGCGATCGTAAACAAGCTCAGGTACCATGACCTCGAGTGCCCATATGCTCCGGAAGCGCTGCGCAACACCTATCGTTCGGTAATCGCGGAGCTGGAGGACAAGTACCCCGGCACGAGGCACTCGATATTGAAAAGCTATGATGAGTTGCTCCCCGCCCTCGACAAGATGTATCCGTTCGCTGGCCTGAAGACATGCAAGTGCGGTGAGCCTGCGGTCGGCACGACTTGCAAGGCATGCGAGCTCCTCGAAAGCCTGAACGGAAAGGCTACTTGAACGGTCCCGAGAACCAGGCACCGCAGTGCTTGCACGTGGTCTCCCGGAGCGAGGCTTTGACGCCGCAGACCGGACACTCTTTGTAGTCCTGGACAGTCGCTTTAGGAGGAGGGGGTGGCGGAGGCTCATAGCCCACTTCATCATCAGCTGTGACCCGGAACGCCGCTTTCGAAAGCGAGGCAAAGCTTGGAGCCCGAGAGACAGCCCGCGAGGTTGGGCGGGGCCTGGGTGCAGATGGGACCGTCTTCTGCACCTTCTCAGCCTTCTCCGCCTTGCGCCGGACATGCTCCTCCACTACCAGATGCTTGTTCGATGTGAATGTCTGGACGACCAACAGCGCCTTCAGAGCAATCCCTATGAGGACTATGTACAGGATCTTGCTCATGTCGAAACGCACGTAGTATGGAGTGTAACTGAATTCGGCTATTCCTCCCCCGAACAGTACGAACGTCCAGAAACACACGAATGCCACGGCCGAGAGGCCGAAGAGCAAGCGCTTGTATGTACCAGGTTTGTTGGCGCACTCGAGTGTGCTCGCACCTACGATGAAGCCGCCGATTATGAGGACATAGGTCGCGAGGTTCGGCATGAACGCAGTCGTGAGTGAGGGGTAGTTTGTCATCACTAGATTCACGAGTAGTATCGGCACGACGACGAACCTGATGCTCTCGGTGAATGCGGTCCAAGTGGCATCGGATATCCGACTCCTGGTCATGGGAAGCCCCCCGGTGTCCAGCTTCCCGTGAGCGGATACTGCATGACATTGATCTCGTACGCAAATGTGTAGTTGCCCAGGATTGTCGGGTCGAATCCGGGAAGGATGTTCACATTCACAATCCCAGTTCGATCTCCACCCAGAAGGATGTCGGTGGCACCCCAACCCAGCAGCTCACTATCCCGTGAGAATGATACATTCAGATGAGCGGTTCCCAACCCGTTGAGAAGGTCGGAGGTATTGAGCCAGTAGATGATCGGATACGGAACACCTGGCGTGGGCAGCGACGAGGGCCGTTCGATCGCCCAACTCCTTATGAGAGCGTCCCAGGTCACACCTGTGGAATAGGAGGCATCGAACTTGACCAGCTTCATCGTGTAGTAACAGGATACGTGGATATCGAAATTCAGGATGTCGTCATTGAAGACCATCCATTGCGTGCCGTTCCTGTAGAATCCGAAAAGGTCGAACGTGAAGTCCAGAGCCCCTGGGACGATGGAGCCCTTGGGTATCTTCCCAAGGTCGAATGTGTCCCCAGCCAGCTGAAATCTGGTGTTGTTGGTTACGCTGTAGCTTATCACGAGATTGTCGACATCATAGAACCCACCGTTGTCTATCGAGTACGGTGCACTAACATGCACGAGACCGTTCTCATAGGACCACGTGACATCCTTCGCCTGCGGGAGATGTACCTTGAAGTCCCCGTGCGGGAACGGCCAGATGCTTGTGAACGCGAGGGCGATTAACGACAGGTTCACTAGAACAATTGCGAGTTGGAGAACCCTAGTTCGCGCAGCCATCCCAAATCAGACGTGAACATAATCGGCTCCGCGTTTTATAAAGGTAGGTTCAGAATATCATGCGAGGTCGCCGTCATAGGTCGGATAGTCGTACGCCTCTTCCCCCTCGAAGAAGCAGTAGTGGACTTTGGTGAACTGCTGCTTGAACGATGCGACCTCGGGCTTGACTCGATCGGGCGATTCACCCTTGACGACGACCCTGGCGATCAGCTCGGCTATCGCTTCCATCTCATTCTCCTTCATACCGAGCCTCGTCACCTCCTGCGTCCCCAGACGGACACCATGAGGCTTCACCGGGTTGGAATCCCAGGGCAGGAGGTTCTTGTTGACTATGATGTTCGCGTCCTCGAGGTCCTTGGCGACCTTGGCGCCTCCCTGGAACTCCTCGACATCGATGACCAGCGTGTGCGACTCGGTGAACCCGAGATGCTCACAGAGGACGTCGACCCCCTTTTCGTGAAGGGATTGGCCGAGGGCCTTCGCGTTCCTGATGATCTGGTCCGCGTAGGCCTCTCCGTACTCCTTCGCCTCAGCGAGGGTGACCGCGAGAGCTGCCACGCAATGCAGGTGATGATTGCTCGTCACTCCGGGGAAGACGCCCCTTCTCAGCTTCCCGTCCAGATCCGGTCTTGGCAGATCTGACACGATCATCGCGTGCTGCGGCCCAGGCAGCGTCTTGTGCGTGCTGCCCGAGATGACATCGATCCCTTCCCGGAGGGGGTCTTGGAACCTCTTACCCGCGATAAGGCCCATCACGTGGGCGCCGTCGTACCAAGTGGAGCACCCGACATCTGCGAACACGTCCTTCAGCTCATCGAGTGGCGTGGGGAAGAGGAACACCGACTGGCCGAACAGGGCGACCTTGGGCTTGACCTCGCGGAGAAGTCTCTTCGTCCCCTCGACGTCGATGTTCATGTTCTTCTCGTCGAACGGGTAGTTGTATGTCTTCACGCCTCGGACTCCTGCCGCGCCGATCTTGGCGTGCGAGATGTGACCCCCATCTGATGTCGACACGGTCGTCATCTTGTCACGAGGGCTGGTAAGCGCCATGAGTACCGCCAGGTTCGCCACCGTCCCCGATGGTGATCGCACGTCGGCGAATTTGCACCTGAAAAGGTCCTTGGCAAGATCCTCGCACATCGATTCGATCTGGTCGACGTAGATATTGCCCTGATAGAACCGTTTGAAAGGAAGCCCTTCAGCGTAGCGGTTGTTGAGGTCGGAGTTCTGTACCTCCCTCGCCAGTGGGCTCATCAGGTTCTCGGAGGCGATGAGTGGGATGGAATCCTTGAACCACGCATTGTGCTTCCGGGTCAAATCTCTGATCGATTGGGCGATTTGTTTTGGAGAAGGCACAATCTCGGGGAAACACTCGAAGACTAAAGAAAGTATGTACGGTCAGTCCCGCTGGAGCTAGAACGCGATAGACAACAAGGAGCTCCGTGGATATACTCGCCCTGTTCCGGATCTCGAGCTGTGGAGAGCTGCAGTGGAAACGAAGGTTGACGTTTTCCGAGATACCTATTTATACCGTGTATGACATTTTGTCATACAAGGCACCGCGATCTCAATGACGAACAAGAGCGCACGTCTCAACATTCGATTGCCCGAGAAGAACCTTCACGAGCTCGAAGCGATACGCGAGCGCGCAGGCCTCCAGAGCGTCTCGGACGTTGTCAGGGATGCGATAACGGGATATCTCCACGATGAGGAATCCTCGTGGAACTCCGAGAAGATCAAGGCGATAGTACCGAATGCTCTGATGGAAGATGTCGAGATGTTCATCGCCAGTGGCGATGCGACGGACATCTCCCAGGCGGTCACGCTCGCACTTGCGGGATGGGTCGAGGACAAGAAGCGTTACTACCTCGAAGGCAAGGAAGCGATTCGGCAGAAGGTCGGAGAGGCAATCGAGCAGCGCGCGACGAGAAAAGGGATGGCTCGAAGCGCGGCTCGCATGAGAGTACAATGATTACTACGCCGGAACGGATGCCTTGGCGATGGCAGCGACCATCGAGACCGAAGAACTGACAAACAAAGGGAAGTGGAAGGGCTAGCAAAGCCAGGATGGGATAGAAAGTAGCACGGAGGGGGAACGCCCTCTCCTAGCACTTTTTTAATCAAAGTTGCGAATTCTCGTTGCACTGACTTCGAAGTGCATTCACTTTTTCGACAGAGTCGCCTTGAGCTCGTCGATGGGTTCGTTCGATGAGGGGTCCTCGTTCCTCAGGATGCCCGTGTAGGCGCTGACGAAATCGCCCATCATCACGAGGGAGAACATCTTTGCCATTGGACTCAGTCCGATAGCTTCCGCGGTGTATACAGGCACAACGCGTCCGAGCATCTCCTTGGTGGCTGCCAATCGCTTGTCCATGGCCGATTTGCCCTTGCCGTGCTCGAGGAAGACGGCAGCGAATCCTTTGCTGCGCGCATCTTTCATCCATCCGACTATCTCGTTGTGATCCATCTCGGGGATCTCGCTGGCGAAAGCCAATGACTTCCCGTTCTCATTCAGCTGGTTGGCCCATCTCCTCGCGACCGGGGCGGAGATGCCGTATCCCACCACGACTGGAACGGCCAAATGGAGCTCGTGCGCCAACATCTTGGCGGGGTTGTCACCGGTGGAGACCGACTGTCTGCAGTATGAGAGCATCTTGCTGAGAATCCTGACTGTCTCCTCCAGCTGCTTGTCGGGAGAGACTATTCCCGACCTCTCGAGAACCCCCAGCATCGCGCCGAACATGTATCCAACCGACGCCCGCGGCACCAGCCCCGCAGGGAGTCTCGCGAACGGGACGTCGTAGGATTGGCTCATCTCGGCCAGCTGCCCACCAGTCGATATGGCGACGATCTTCGCCCTCTTCTTCCTGGCATCATCAAACATCGAGAGCGTCTCATCCGTGTTGCCCGAGTAGCTCGCAACAATCACGAGGGAGTCCTTGCTCATGTGAGCTGGGACGGAGTATGACCTTGAGACCCAACACGGGACTTCAGAGGACAACGAGAGCCATGCGGACAGCAGATCGCCGCCTATGGCAGAGCCGCCCATACCGCAGACGAACACGTCCTTCGGCGAGAACCTGGGCAGTCCGGACATCTTGCCTCTCCTGAGGCCTTCGACGAGTTGCTTGGGCATCTCCTCGATGGCGCCGAACATGTTCTTCCGATCGAGGGATTTGACGGCATCCTTCGAATCCAACATACGCGCTTGTATTGGCATGCCGATATAAATGAATGCATGGCTGGAATAGGCAGATACACCCACCTCCATGCCCCCCGCGAGAAGGGCATCCAGGCTGGCCCCCGCTGAGGCTTTAAGAAGGGTCGACTAGATACTTTCGGGTTAGTAGCTACACCATTCATAATATC
>CALMQK010000232.1 GCA_937872085.1 uncultured euryarchaeote | reverse complement strand
GACGGGAACGCGATCGCGATAGGCGGCGACAAGAACGGGACGAGCGAGAAGTACAACCCTTCCTCGAACACCTGGTCTGGTCAAGCGCTGATGAGGTCCGTGAGGTACAACTCCGCGTCGGCGACGCTCGATGACGGCAGGATACTGGTGGCAGGGGGGCTCGTCAACGCCAACCCGATCAGCTCGGCCGAGATCTTCAATCCCTCGACATCCGCCTGGAGCGGCGTGTCGAGCATGAAGCTCGCCCGTGCGAGCTTCTCGCTCACTTCGGCCCCGAGCGGAGTGCTCGCCGCGGGCTCGTACAGCAAGCTCGGCACGACGAACGCGACCGAGCTCTTCCATCCCGGCAATTCCACATGGTCCCTCGCGGAACCGATGAACAAGTCCCGGGGCGCGCAGGGCTATGCCGTCGCGCCGGGCGGCTCGGTCTTCGAGATCGGCGGATGGAGCAACGGTGCGATAACCTCCTCGGTCGAGGTCTTCGGGCCTTCCGCCCCCATCCCCCCACCGCCGAAGCCGCCTCCCCCGAAGCCCCACATGCCCATCGAGCTCGTGCCGCTGGTCCTCGCATGCAAGGAGCTTCCTGGGAATTCGGCGAACGGCCTGATCGCGAAACTAATGGCCGCCCAGGCCAAGTACGATCAGAAGGAATTCGCGGTCTGCATCAACATCATGAACGCGTTCTACCATCAGGTCAAGGCGTTCGACAACAGCGGGCACATGACGGAGCAGCACGTCGAGACTCTGTACTCGGGCTACGCCTCGGTCCTGAGTTACATCGGCGGGAGTCCGCTGCCGCCCATAAGTTGAGCGCGCGTCCCATCAAGTATTTGCCACCGACGGCTCGACCTGTTGTCCGTAGGGCTCTACGACGACCTTCCCGGCCCGCCATATGCCCGTAATGTAGTACTCGTAGGTCCCGGCCCTGTGGAACGTGGCGCTCCAGTAGTCTCCGGGGGCTATGAGCAGGCCGCTCTGGAACGCACCGTCCGGATGCTCGCCCGCGTCATCCAACTTGCCGCTCTTTATGGCGATGCCCGGCGGGGGCGCCCATGACCTGTTCACCCAGACGATCTTGGTCCCTTCAGCGACCTTCAACACCGAGGGGGTGACCTCGTGGCTGATGATGTCGACATGCGCCTCGAACCTCGGTGGGGGAGGAGGCGGAGGTGGCAGGTATCGGATAGGCGCGGACGATTGAAGGGTCATGGGGGGCTGGAAGCCGGGCTGCGCTCTCACGAACACCGGCGGCCTTCGGGACCGCGCTACGATGACGATAACGGGTATGGCGATCAGGACGACCATCAACAGCGCGAAGTTGAAGATGCCCAGGTCGTTGTTTATGAAGTTCTTGAGATCGTTCACGAACTGCGTGAACGGGTTGCTGGAAACGGCCTTATGGACTGGGAGGGTCAGGATACTCGACCTGTAAACTCTCCCATCAACCGTCGCGACCGCCTCCAAGAAGAGCGTCCCGTTCTTGGGGAGCGACGGGAGACCGGCGACGACAAAGGTCGCCGGGGTCATGCCCGAGGACGTATAGTTATACGGCACCATGGTGGTTGCGGACTCCCCCAGCAACAAGTGCGTCTCGTTGATCACTCCAGGCATGCCAGGCATGCTACCACTGACGATCCAGGTGATGGAGAAGGTCCCGTTGGGGACCACGTAGTCGGGGTGACGAGTGATCGTGACCGTAGGGTCTGAGACGCTCTCGACCGCTCGGAAGGCATTGACGACCCCCCATCCAGTGGAGTTGTCGTAGCCCGTCGTCGACACGTCCGTCGCCGTCGAGTCCAACACTTCCCTTATCCTGACCGGAGTCAGGGCCGGGTTCACGGAGAGCATCAATCCGACCACACCTGCGACCGACGGAGCTGCGGTCGATGTGCCGGACAGATACTGGTACCCCGAGGCCCCCCTGGTGGAGTATATCTGCACGCCGGGTGCCATGAGCTCGAGCCCAGGACCCCAGTTGCTGAAGCTGGCTCGCCTGTTCGATTCGTCCACCGCCCCGACGGCGATGACCTGTGGATATGAAGCCGGGAAGCTGACTTGGCTCTCGCCGCTGTTCCCGGAAGCGGCCACCATCACGACCCCGTGCTCCGAAGCGTAGGTGACGGCGTTCTGCAGCACCGTCGACATGCCGTCGACGCCAAGGCTCATCGTGATGATGTTCGCCCCGTGGTCCACGGCCCAGTTCAGGCCGAGTGCCACGGTCACGTCGGTTCCCTCTCCCGAGTCGTTCATCACCTTGACGGCCATGATCCTTACTTGGGCCATCCCCGCGACACCTATCCCGTTGTTGATCCCGGCCGCTATGACCCCGGCGACGTGGGTTCCGTGATACGTGTAGGTGTTCGCGACCCACTTGCCAGTGTCGTCGTAGCTGTTGATGTTGTCGTCCATCGGGATGTGGTTGTTGTCGATGAAATTGTAGCCGTAATATCCTTGGGAATCGTTCCACATGTTCGCTACAAGATCCGGGTGGTTCCAGTCGACCCCTGTGTCCAGCTCACCGACCACCACGGTATGAGAACCCGTTGTGATGTCCCAAGCAGCGTAAGCGTCTATCGCCTGGAGGCCCCACTGCAGGTTGCGAGACGGGTCATTCGGGGTGAACAGTGTCCGGGCCTTCACCTCGGAAGCGATGTCCCGAACCCCGGGAACGGAGGCGATCTCCTTGAGAAGGGCGTCGTTGACATCCGATGCTTTCAGGGTCAGTATGCCCGCGCTGCGGCTCGAGACCACGATGTTGGCTCCGTTCGCAGCAGCGATCCCTGAGACCTTGTCGAAGGCACCGATCCCGTCGACCTGAACCACGACATCCGCGGACTTGTCCGAGATATGCACGTTTGCCCCTTGAGTGGCCATGTCGGAAGGGGCTCCCGCAGAACCATGGCTGGAAAGGGCCGACAAAGCCATCAGAACGACCACGAGTATCGAGAAACACACAGGTAACCGCATGAAGGACCTTCTTGGATCGTGAATCTATTGAACTGCAGGGCGAATGCGCCTGGCCACTTACCAACTCACTAGTACGACTATGCGATAAATACGTTTTCCTCCTGTTCCGGATTCTGCAAGGAGTCGGGTGGTGGGCCCATCATGGAACGACAATCCCCTCACTCATCCCCTTCGGCTCTAACCGTGCGGGGGCCCGGCATTTGGCTTCACGGACTGCATGAATCACCCTATGATGTCACAGAACCACCGGTGGGGAAGGTTGAATAACGCCCCGATGCATCCGGAGCACCCATGGAGCCGCTCCAGGCGCTGATCATGGGAATAGTCCAGGGGCTCACGGAATGGCTCCCCGTCTCCAGCTCTGGACACCTGGTGATCGTGCAGGACCTCCTGGGACTGAACTCTTCGGAGAACCTGGTTTTCGACCTCGTGTTGCACATGGGCACCCTGCTTGCTGTTGTGGTCTTCTTCCGCGTCGAGCTTGGGAGAATAGTGCGGTCGGTCCTCACTTGGAGGTCCGCGAAGGGGCCGGACCAGGCACAATTGCGTAGGTTGGCCTTGCTCCTCATCGTCGGCACTATCCCGGCAGCGGTCGCTGGAGTGCTGTTCAAGGAGGAGATAGAGAATGCGTTCACCATCAGGCTGGTGGGCGTGGCGCTGCTCGTGAACGCGGGCATCCTCTTCGCGGCCTGGAGGTTCGGATCCAAAGGCTCGAGGAAGAGCGCTGGCCTCGTAGATGCCATCGTCATCGGCCTGTTCCAGGCAGTCTCGATTGTCCCAGGGATATCGAGGAGCGGTTCGACCATCGGGAGCGGGATGCTGAGGGGGTTGGAGAAGGAG
>CALMQK010000231.1 GCA_937872085.1 uncultured euryarchaeote | reverse complement strand
AGTGAGTGAAATCGGACCAATCGAATCCTCCGGTCCTGAACGTGCTCTGAACTCCTTCGAGTCCGAACTGGTCGTATCTGGCCTTCTTCTCGGGGTCCGCGAGGACCTCATAAGCCTCCGAGACCTCCTTGAACTTCTCTTCGGCCTCTTTGGGGCTTTCCTTGTTCAGATCAGGGTGATACTTCATGGCCAGCTTTCGGTAGGCTTTCTTGATCTCTTCCGGAGAAGCCCCCTTCGAGACGCCGAGGACATCGTAGTAGTCACGTTTAGCAGCCATTCTTGAGCCTCAGAGTCCAAACCCGCGACGAGGAAATGATTTCAAGGGTAAGAGGTTTGGCCCAGGACGTTACTTGTCCTTCTTCTTGTCGTCCTCGTCGTCCACGATCTTGTAGTCGGCGTCGACGTACCCCTTGTCCCCGCCCGAGGCCTGGCCAGCTTCCCCGCCTGGTGGTTCCGAAGGCGGTGGAGGAGCCTGTGAGCCCTGCCCGGCAGCTCCGTAGATGTTCTTGCCGATCTCTAGGAGCGTCCTCTCGAGCTCGTCCAGCTTCTCCTTAATCCTCACCGAGTCGTCCGTGGCGAGTGCAGCTCTGAGCTCATCAGCGAGTTTCGTTATCTTCTCCTTGAGTTCTGACGGGACCTTGTCCCCCATCTCTTCGAGGATCTTGCCGGCCTCGTAAGCCCTGGCCTCTGCCCGGTTCTTGAGCTCTGCTTTCTCCTTCCGCTTCCTGTCCTCGTCGCCGAACTTCTCCGCTTCCCTTACCATCCTCTCGATATCGTCCTTGCCGAGCTTGGTGGTCGCGGTGATCGTGATCTTCTGCTCCTTGCCAGTCCCAAGGTCCTTCGCCTTGACATCTATGATGCCGTTCGCATCTATGTCGAAGGTGACCTCGATCTGAGGCATGCCTCTCGGGGCCGGCGCGATGCCCGTTAGATGGAACCTGCCCAGGGTCACATTGTCCGGCGCCATCGGGCGCTCCCCCTGAAGGACATGGATCTCTACATCAGCCTGGCCGTCAGCGGCGGTGCTGAATATCTGGGACTTCCTCGTGGGTATTGTCGTGTTCCTCTCGATGATCTTCGTGAAGACCCCGCCCAGGGTCTCGACACCTAGCGACAGAGGGGTGACGTCCAGTAGCAGGATGTCCTTCACGCTGCCTTCGAGCACTCCCCCTTGGATGGCCGCGCCCATCGCGACGCACTCCATGGGATCGACTCCGAGCTGTATCTTGGGTCCGACGAAGTCCTCGACGAACTTCTGCACCATCGGCATCCGCGTGGGCCCGCCAACAAGGATCACCTTGTCGATCTGCTCGTGGGTAAGTTTCGCGTCTGCGATCGCCTGCTCCATCGGCTTCCGGCATCTCTCCACGATGGGCCTGACGAGCTCCTCAAGCTTGGATCTCGTCAACTTCATGGTCAAGTGCTTCGGGCCGGCCTGGTCCGCGCTCAAGTAGGGCAGATTGATCTCCGTCTCGATGACTGATGACAGCTCGATCTTGGCCTTCTCGGCCGCTTCGCGCACCCGCTGCGACGCCGTCTTGTCCTTCGTTATGTCGATGCCAGTATCAGCCTTGAACTCCTTGGCGATGTATTCGACGAGCGTGTTGTCCATGTCGGTCCCGCCAAGCTGTGTGTCCCCGCTGGTGGAAATGACCTCAAACACGCCCCCTCCGAAGTCCATTATCGTCACATCGAGCGTGCCGCCCCCGAAGTCGAAGACGAGGATCTTCTGTTCCTTCCCACCCTTGTCGAGTCCGTAGGCCAAGGCCGCCGCCGTCGGTTCGTTGATTATCCGGACGACATCGAGCCCGGCGATCACTCCCGCGTCCTTCGTCGCCTGCCTCTGGTTGTCGTTGAAATAGGCAGGTACGGTTATGACCGCCTTCTCGACCTTCCCCCCGAGGAAGGCTTCCGCGTCCCTCTTGATCTTCTGAAGTATGAATGCGGAGATCTGTTGCGGCGTGTACTCCTTGCCGAGGATCCTGGTCTTGTGGTCCTGACCCATCTTCCGCTTGATCGCAGTCACGGTCCCTTCGGGATTCGAGACCGCCTGTCTCCTGGCAGGCTCGCCCACCAGGACCTGGCCATCCTTCGTGAATGCCACCCACGATGGGAACGCCTTGCCGCCGAACGCGGTCCCCTCGGCGCTCGGGATGATCACGGGTCTGCCTCCCTCGATCACTGCCGCTGCCGAATTGCTCGTCCCCAAATCTATTCCAATGATCTTGCCTCTCTCTGCCATGCCAATTCACCTCTACTTGACTTCGTACTGCCCATCGTCGGGTTCTTCTTCCTTGTCCTGAGCCTGTGCAGCCTTCTTGACCGGTGGCTGCTCCAACTCTGCCCTCTTCGCGACCTTCACCTTGGCCGGCCTAAGGGCTTTGTTACCCAGGACGTACCCTTTCTGGTAGACCTCGAGGATCTTCCCGTCCTCGACATCATTCTTCTCTTCTCTCGTGATCGCCTCGTGCAGGAAGGGGTCGAACTCGCCCTTTGTGTCTATTTCCTTCAGACCCTCCCTTTCGAGTATCTGCATGAATTGTCTTTGGACCCTCTGGACGCCGTCCTTGAGTGAGTCGGCGTCGCTGCCCTCCTTCGTGTCCTCCATTGCTCTGTCGAAGGAGTCCAGGACCATCAGAAGGTCCGCGATGATCCACTGGTTCGCGAACTTCACCCTCTCGCTCCATTCCTTCTCGTTGCGCTTCTTGAAGTTCTCGAACTCCGCTTGGAGGCGCTTGAGGTCGTCCGTCAGTTCAGCGATCTTCCTGTCCTTCCCATCCATGGTCTTCTGGACGGCTGGCGGGATAAGCTCGCATGTTCCTCCGTCATCGGGGGAATTCTCTTCGGTCTCCTCTTCTGCCATGTTCCATTCGCCTCCAGGGACCAGTTTCGTTTTCGAGCGCGGAGCGCATTCTCCTCACATAAGGCCTTGACCGAATCAAAGAAATTGAAGAGGTTTGAGCGCAGAGCGCTTAGTCCATTCCGCCCTCATCGCCCATGTCCGGACCCTTGGGTCCCCTGCCGCCGCCAGCACCGCCCTTCGAGGCGATGACATCGTCGATTCTCAGTATCATGACGGCTGCATCGGTCGCCGAGCTGACTGCCTGCCTTCCGACCCTTATTGGTTCGAGGACCTTGTACTTCTTCATGTCGACCACTTTGCCGGTGAAGACGTTGATCCCAGCGTACTTCTTGCCTGCCTTGTGAGCCGACCTGAGCTCGATCAACACATCGATCGAGTCCAGTCCAGCGTTCTCCGAGAGTGCTGTCGGGACGATCTCCATCGCGCTTGCGAACGCGTCAATGGCGATCTGCTCCCTGCCGCCGACCGAGGCTGCGTACTCCCTCAATCTCATGGCGAGTTCCATCGCCGTCGAGCCGCCTCCGGTGACGACCTTCCCGTCCTCGATTGCCACTGAAACCACGCTGATCGCGTCGTTCAGCGACCTGTCGATCTCATCGACCACGTGTTCCGTCCCGCCCCTTATGAGCACGGAAACGGCCTTCGGGTTCTTGCAGCCTGTGACGAAAGTCATCCTGTCATCTGCGATCTTCTTCTCTTCGACGAGCTTCGCGATCCCGAGATCATCCTTGTTCAGGTCGTCCAGCTTCGTTACGAGGTTGGCGCCGGTCGCCTTGGCCAGCTTCTCCATGTCGCTCTTCTTGACCCTTCGGACCGCGTAGATGCCCTCCTTGTTCAGGTAGTGCTGAGCAAGGTCGTCGATGCCCTTCTGGCAGAACACGATGTTCGCGCCTGACTTCTTGACGATCTGGACCATCTTCTTCAGCATGTTCTCCTCTTCGTCG
>CALMQK010000230.1 GCA_937872085.1 uncultured euryarchaeote | reverse complement strand
GCCAGTCGAAGCGTAGACCAGCGGAATGTGAAACTTCTCGGCTACCTTGACGACATTCTTTGTGCCACGCACGTTCGTCTCAAATGCCAGCAACGGATCCCGGTCAGCGTCGGCGAACCGGGCGATTGCCGCAAGGTGCAAGATCCTATCCGGTTGCGTTCTGAACACGCAATCCAACAGTTGCTGGTAGTCTCTGATGTCGAACCCGTTCATCAGATCATATCCGATTACCTGTCCCTCGCCCATCCGCAGAAGCAGATCCTTCTTAGTCGCGCTGCCTACAAACCCCATGTCGCCAGTGATTAATACCTTCACAGTTTCGCCTCCTCGTTGCTCTTATCCATGATATCGCTCTTGATCATGCAATCTATCCCGTACTTCTGGCACGCCCAGTAGAACTCCCGCGCCACATCCTTGTAGTACTCGGCGTCATTGACCCTCGCGTAGTTCCAGCGCCCCAACACCGCCTTGTCGACCCATTGCAGGTTGTCCATCAGCTCGAGAATGCCGTTCTCGGCACGATCCGCGGGCGGGAACGGCTCGATGGACACCCACGTCGGCTGCCCCGCATCATGGCGCGCCTTGAGGCCAGCAATGCGCTCAGCATACGGCAGCGCCCCAGGCTCCCACTTGCGCCTGAAGCTCTCGGATAAGCTGATCAGGCTGATCCCGTACTTCACTTGTGGGTGCGATGCTGCCTCCGTTAGATCGCCTTTCGTCAGGACCGTTACCCCCGCCCCGTACCTCGTGATCACGTCGATCAGCTTGTTGCTGATGTCGTGCATCTCAGGCTGCCCGACCATGAACGGATCCGTGGTGAAGCATAGCTCGACGTCCTCCACATTCGGGTTACGCATGATCTCCCGCTCAACGATCTCTGGGGCATCCTTGAAGATCTGCGGCACGATCCAATCCTCGTATGCGGACTTGAGGATACGGCGTGCATAGCATGGATACATACACCCATGGGAGCATCCGCGAGAGTGATTGATCGCGTACAGGCCGTCGTGGCGGCCAGCGATGAACGCATGAGTCTCATTCGCCTTGCCCGTTGGTTGATACAAGAATACCTTCCGTTGAGCCATTCACATCATCCCCTACATCGTGGTCGAGAGCCACCAGAGCGCCAGACCCAGCAGTATCGTTATGACGACCATCAGTATGGTTGTCCACCGCCCTGGTGCCCCTGACTGCACGACCTCCAACTTCCTTTCAGACATTCCCCCACATCCTACATTGCCACCAAGAGCCACCAGAGTGCCATCGCCAACAGCACCGTTATGACGATCATGACAACAGTCGCCACCACCTCTGGATGCTTTGATTTTATGATCCCCATCTTCCTCTCAGACATTTCTCCACCTCCTGATCAATCGCGGTATTGCCTCTGACAAGCTGATGTACAGCGAAAGGATCCCAAGAATGGCCATGGGTGCCCAGTCAAAGAGCGCATCGAACAGGACCGGGTTGTACAGTTGCCCATGTCCGAAGAAGTGCTGCACGACCATCCTGATGCCTATGCCCGACATCCAGCACCCCGATAACCACATAACCACCAGCTCCACCCTTCGCATAAGCTCACCTCACCTCGTACATCCTGACGCCGAGTCGGGACATATACCACCCGACGAACGCGCCAGCGAGTAGACACAGCTCGAACTCGATCACATAGATGATCCCAGCCGGGTCGAACAACAGCTCACCACCCGAACAGAACGAAGTACAGAGCCACGGCCGCCCCGATTATCGTTGCGATCACGATGCCTACATACCATATCATGGCGTTCCCCCCATTGACCGTTCCAACTAACCCCACCTCGATCTTCGATTTCTGCATCCCTTCCTCCCCCTTGTTCACTTCAACCACCCGTGTGCGACCGCCAGCGACATGACCGCCGCCAGCACTATGGTTATCGCCAGCAAGATCAGTATCCACTTAGTTGACGACATCCTTCACCCCGCCCCCACTCAGTGCGTGATACATACTGAGAAGCGCTAACTCCTGGCGTCCCCAGTTATATTGATCCTCCCAGGCACGATGGCCGTTCTCGCCGAGCTTGGCGAGCTTCCCTGGATATTGCTTCAGAAACAAGAGCAGGCTGGCAAGGCTGCTGGATTCATACCCCACGGCGAACCCGCAATCAAGATCTTGCACAAGGCGCCCAGAATCGGTATAGTACGTGGCCACTACGGGCTTTCCCAACGACATTGCCTCGAAGAGCCGATTAGGCATCCCTATGCGGCTGTTCGCGTTGTTGGGATCGAACATGAGTAGCTGAAGATCGCACGCGCCCATCATCTGAACTGATCGTTCGTGGGGCATCTGCCCTATGAAATGCACACGGTCGCTGGTGCGCGTCTTGACCGCGCCCTCCAGCGATCCTGATCCCGCAATGATCATCTCCCAGCCTGGGGTGGCCTCGACCGCATTGATCCCCGCGAGCACGAAGCGCCCTGGCTCTAGGGATCCGAAATACCCCAACCTGAGCGCCCCACCCTCGCGTGGCACATGAGCCATGGGCGGCGGATCCCCCGGACAGTTCATCACTAGCACGCAGTCGTTCGGGCGTTCCGTAACGTTGACCGCAACATTCTGACTGACCGCGATCACGCGCGTAGCCCACCGGGTCAGGCGACGCTCGATGAAAAGCAGCGCACTGCTGAAGGAAGTGCCCACATCCTCCCTGATCATGTATGCGTAGACCTCATGTGCGTCGTAAATCAGGGGGATATCGTGTAAACGTGTCAACAGAACGCCAAGGGGGAGCGTGTCTAGGTCGTGCGCGTGGACCGCATCGAGTTTCCATAGCTTGTCGAGCCTTCGGGCCTCCCGCACGCATTCAACATAGAATCGCGCCACATTCAACCCGAAGCGGATCTTGCTTTTCGTGTTGATCTTGCGCCGGTTAGAGAAGATCCCGACCTGATGTTCATCAAGGCTGCGAAGAGACTTCGCCTCCTTCTGCACCCGCGGATCAGTCTTGTCGTCCTTGTTTAGCAGCATCAAGATGTTCGTGTTCTTTCCCCCATCCTTCCAAGATATCACATATGCGCTTGCTGGCGCCTGATCCACCGAGCGCCGCTGAGCGTACCGCTGGCACCTTCGGATTCTGCATGAGATACAGCAGCTTGCCGTAGGCGTATTCCCCGATCAAGGTGTTCCAGCCCTCCTCCAGGGTTTCAGTCCATTCGGTGGTGTCCCGGAGCGTAATGCAGGGCGTCGACAGCAGATATGCCTCCTTCTGAACCCCGCCAGAATCAGTGATCACCATGTTGGCATTCTCGATCATGTGAATCATCTGGAAATGATTCACTGGATCTATCATCTTGACGTTCCCAGGCATCTGGATCCCGAACTCCGCGATCCGCTTGGCCGTCCGCGGATGCGCCGGGAATACGATAGGCATCTCTGAATCGTGCATGACCTCGAAGATCCGCCTTAGCCGGTCTTTGGAATCTACATTGCTGGGGCGGTGTAAAGTCAGAAGGCTGTACTTGTGCTTCTTCAGGCTGGCGCTGGTATCCTTGTTGCCCTTATCAGCATCAAGGCTGTCCACCATGATGTCCCCAACCATGAACACCTGATCATCGTGCTTCCCCTCCCTCCGTAGATGCAACGCACACCGATCAGTGGCGGCGAAACAGATACCGGACAAGGCATCCGTCACGATCGGCGCCGAACGCGTGGTGGCTGAACGCATGGTG
>CALMQK010000229.1 GCA_937872085.1 uncultured euryarchaeote | reverse complement strand
CAGATGGTCCAGAAGGCCATCGCGACCAAGAAACCGCTCGTGCCCAGAGGAGCTGGCACGTGGGGTCTCGGCGGCTCCGTCCCCGTGAAGGGAGGAACCGTGCTGGACATGACCGGGATGAGCAAGATCCTGAACATCGACGAAGTGAACCTGGTCGTCACGGTTCAACCGGGCCTATCCTGGAAGGGGCTCGCGGACGCGCTTGACGCCAAGGGCTACTTCCTTCCATGTTATCCCAGCAGCGCTCCGTCGGCCACCCTCGGAGGCTGGATAAACACTGGCGGGACCGGAATAGGCGCCTACAAATACGGCAGCGCGGGAGACCTCATAAGGGACATGGAGATCGTCCTCCCGGACGCGACCGTGATACATACAGGTGACAAATTGGTCCCGCAGAATGGCGGTGGTCCGAACCTGAATTGGTTCTTCGTTGGCTCGGAGGGTGTCCTCGGGATAGTCACCGAGGTCACTTTGAGGATCCTACCCAAGCCTGAAGTGCTCAGACCCGTGAGCTACTCGTTCGGGGACCTCGTCAAGTTCAAGCCCGCGCTGAAGCAGATCTCGAGGAGCGGGGTTTCGCCCATGCACATCATGTTCGCCGACAGACTGCACTTCGACTTCCTGCGGGCGATCGGCAAGCACGCTCCCGAGATGGGATGCCTCGTGACATGCACACTCACAGGAACGAAGGCCCAGGTGGACCTCGAGGAGCAGATGCTCGACGAGATAATGACCTCCTCAGGCGGCAAGAAGGAGGCGAAGGAGCTCGCCGACCACGAATGGGAGGAGAGGAGCTACGAGTTCAGGTTAAGGAAGCTCGGAGCTGGTGTCATCCCCGGCGAAATCCTAATCCCGATCGACAAGTTCGATTCAGTGGTTGCGGGGACCTACGAGCTCACTAAGAAGCTGAAGTTGAGCGCACCGATCATCGGCACAGTCGTTGACCGCAACACGGTGATGCTGATGCCGTACTACCTCATGGACGAGCACAACATGCTGACCTCGACCGTTGCCATGGGCTTCGGAGATCGCCTAGGGGACATCGCGTTCGAGAACGGCGGAAGGCCAGTTGGCCTTGGCATATTCTTCGCAGGGAACCTAAGCAAGTACCGCGGCAAGGAGGGCGCTCGGCTGATCAGGAAGCTGAAGAAGCTGCTCGATCCGAACGGGATAATGAATCCAGGGAAGCTCGTGGAGACGGGCACGAGGTTCGGCATATCCATGCCAGCGTTCCTCATGAACTTCGGCATGCACATGATGGCGGGCGCGAAGAGGATCATGCCGCGGGACAAGATCGGGGACAGAGAGCTCTCTAAGCTGAAGAAGTAGAGAGCCCTTGCCCGGGCTCAGGTCGTCTTAGGACGCTGATTCCTGTACCGAGATATGGCTTGGGAGAGCGCCAGACCAATCAGGCCACCAAAGAGCACTTGGCCGACGTTCAATGGCAGCTCTAGGGCAGCATTGCCGAAGCCGAACAAGATCCATTCACCGACGAAGTATGTAGTGACCATGCATGAGCCGCCGGCCCAAATACCAAGAATCTTCATCCGTGTCGTTCCCCTGTAGGCCGGTCCGAGAAGACCAGCGACCAGTCCCTCGGAACCTTTTGCCACCAGTGTTATTGGAGCAAAGAATCCGAATCCGAGCAGAAGGTCCGCCGCCGCCGAACCAATGCCGCCACATATCATTCCAGCGCGCCAGCCGAAGGTGAAGGCGCTGAAGAAGACCATCGCATCTCCAATGTTGAAGTAACCTCTGGTGGGGAGAGGTATGGCAAGAGTCATCGTGACTGCAGTGGTCAGGGCGGTGAGAACCGCGTATAAGGCCACTGTTCTGGGCGAAACGAATTTCGCAGGTGTCGCCCCCATGGGGTTCTGGGGAGTCTGAGATTCCATGCTAACGCTTGCCAAGACTACTAACTCCTACTTATATTCTCCAGGATTCGATAGCTGAATCATGTACTTCACAGCGGAACAGAGAAGATGTACTTGACGGTGGCGGGTATTGCAAACACAGCGACGGCAATGAACAATGCGACATAATCGCCAGCGCGCATCTTCAGTTCGCGAACGTAGGTTCTGTCTGCTCTCGCACCGTATGCCCTGGATTGCAGGGCGAGGGAGAGCGTGTCTGCCATCTTCAATGCGGTGATGACGGTGGGAACTAGGACCGCCACATAGTCCTTAGCCCTCTTTCTGAAATTGCCCTTGTCTAGCTCCAGTCCTCTTGCACGCTGGGCCTCCTTGATCGACTCCACTATCGCACTGAATGTCGGCAGGAACCTGAGAGACATCGCGAGCGAAAGACCGAAATCGAATCTCAGGCCCATCTTCACGAGGCCGCGAACGAGATCTCGCTGGGACGTCGTGAACATCAGGAGGTACCATGCTGCGGCGAGACAGAATATCCTGACTGCAGTGGCGATGCCGGCCAAGATGCCCGGCTCAGTTATCTTTATCGGCCAGAGGTCGAAGAGCACGGGAGTTCCGCCGGGGTTGAATAACGGCCACAGGACGACTATGAGTGCCATCACCCTGAAGACATAGCTGAAGGCGAGCATCGTCTTCTTGAAACTGGCCCTCCCGAAGAGGATCAGGACCACCATGACAGCAGCCAAGACCAGAAGGTTGACGAGATTGCTCATGATGAGAGCTAGAAGGCTGAGCGTAGCCACAGCGACGATCTTGACCCTCGGATCCGTCCTGTGCAGGAACGTGCCAGCCTCGGTGTAAAGGTCGATGAAGCCCGTCATTTGCGAGCACCTCGTCCGGACATGAGATGGAACACGAGTTCCTCTGGTGAGAGCACCTCCCTAGGCACTCCCAAGGAGGAGAGTCTGTGGGCCAGCTGAGCCACGGGAGGGGGCACGAGCTTGCTACGCAACAGCAGCTCCAGGTCTGCAAAGACTCCTCCTGGGTCGGAGTCCAGGACTATCCTACCCTCTGACATCACGACGACCCTCTTGGCGTGCTTCGCTACCAGCTTCATGTCATGGGTGATCAGCACGACCGTGTGGCCGTCGATGTTTAGCCGATCTATGCTGTCCATTAGGTCGTCCGTCTCGCGGGCATCAAGACCGGTTGTCGGCTCATCCAATATGAACACCTGGGGATCCATGGCCATTACTGATGCGATGGATACTCGCCGCCTCTCGCCAAGTGTCAATGAGAAAGGTGGCAGGTCCTTGACCGACGATAGGCCCATCGCCTCGATTGACAGCTCGGTCTTCTTCGCCACCTCGGCTTCAGGGTATCCGAGATTGAGCGGGCCGAACCTGACCTCCTCAGCCACGGAAGAGCAGAACAGCTGATGATCTGGGTTTTGGAAGGCGTATCCGATCACCTTCGCCAGCTCGGCTACTGTCTGCTCTGACGTTGAAACGCCATTGACGGCCACGCTACCACTCGTAGGCCTGAGGAGCCCGTTCATGTTCTTCGCGAGGGTCGTCTTACCGGAGCCGTTGCCTCCGACGATGGCCAGGTAATCGCCCCTTCTGACATCAAGATTGATCCCAGCGAGCGCCCGTACGCTTCCGTCGTAGACGAACTTCAACTCGTGAACTGAAATGATCTTGTCCTGGTCCGCCGACATGGGGACTCTCGGGATCATTGTTCTCGCCCTCGCTTGCGATTCGTGAACTTCTCGTTTATCGCGCGTTCAGCCTCGTCAACACTGATGAAGGAGAAATCCGCGCCTTCAAGGCGTTCTTTGAGGAGGGCGGAGACCTCGGACACTTGGGGAGGCGTGACGCCAAGGGCGCGCAACCTCTCAGGGTCCCCAAGCACATCGCGTGGTTTCCCATAGGAGATGACTCGACCATCCTTCATCAAAGCGACCTTGTCGGAGTACTTGGCTGCCTCTTCGGAGTCGCACTCGGCCAGTAGCACGGTCATGCCATGGTGCTCCTTGAGCCCCTTGAGGACTTGGTAAAGCTCCACCCTGCCAACCGGATCCAATGCGTACGCTGGCTCATCCAGCACGAGCATGTCAGGACGCATCGAGAGGGCTGCGGCGATGGCCACGCGCTGCTTCTGGCCGCCGGAGAGGCTGAAAGGAGAACGATCGTTGTAGCCTTCCATTCCCACGAGCTCGAGAGCCCACTCGACCCTTTCCCTGATTTCGTCACTGGGGACCGCCAGGTTCTCAGGTCCGAACGCCACCTCTTCCTCGACGCTCATGCAGAACAGCTGGCTCTCGGGCTCCTGGAAGATGATCCCCACTTTCGTAGCCAGCTCCGTCACGGGGTGGCTCCTCACATCGAGCCCGAACACCTCGGCCGTCCCCTCGAGGTCCCCCGGAAGAGCATGCGGGACCAGGCCGTTCGACATCAAGCATATGGTCGATTTCCCGGAACCAT
This sequence comes from uncultured euryarchaeote, assembly GCA_937872085.1. GTDB lineage: Archaea > Thermoplasmatota > Thermoplasmata > UBA10834 > UBA10834 > COMBO-56-21. Next base: position 11,073 of record CALMQK010000229.1, on the reverse strand, counting down.
TGGCCCCGAGTATCGTGACGAACTCCCCTTTCTCGACGTCGAGCGATACACCATCGAGAGCCCATGCTGTAGAACCCTTGTACCTGAACCTGGCATCGCGGAGGTGGAGCGCCTGCATGCATAGACTCTCGAATACATTCGCTCAAACGGAGGGTTCTCTATTAAACCTTTGTTGAGTGGCCAGCAAATCTTGGACGAGCCATCATGTCTTGATGAATAATTCGTTCTTGGCTTTCTCGATCTTGCGCACTTTGCCCGCTGCTTCCAGCTTCCTCAGGCCTTCCTCCACCTGCTCCCGGGGGAGCCGAGCGGTCCTGATGATGTCCTTCACGGTCGAGCCTTCGGCTTCGATGGAACCTAGTATCCTCTTCTTCGCTTCCGAGTCGTCATGGGCGGGAACGAGCGCGATGGTCTTCCTCACGATCGGGGCGGGGGGCGGAACCAGGTTATACAGCTCGATCTGACCTTTCTGGATCCTCGTCGCGCTCCCTGAGGATATCAACCGGCCCAGAGACAGCGTGACCTGCTCCTCGGAGAAACCTATAGCGGATATGATGTCTGCGAGAGTGATGCCGCTCTCGTCAAGCAGGGCGAGCACTTGCCCGTCCACCACGTTGTCCTCGGATTTTCTATCTTTCACTATGGACATGTGATCCAGTCGCGTCCTCAGGAAGTCCTTGCTCGCCACCTTGAACGTGTCAAGGTCAGTCTCAAGAAGCATCTCCAGCTCGGCCACATCCAGGCCCATGTCCTTCCACCTTTCGAGCTTGGCCTTGTACAGCGCCTTCTTGAGCTCGATTGGCTTCTGGTCCACATAGTGAATTATGGGCTTGCCGCGCTCGGCGGTCTTGGCCTCCACATCCGTGAGGGTCGTGATTGTGTATCTGACATTGGCGCCCTTGAGCGCCTTGTGTATCTCTTCCAGCCGGTCGAACAGGCGCTCGTCCTCCCCGAGGGTGAGCTCGAAATCGAAATCGCCCACCACAGGCACGCCGCCTATCTTCCTCATCCGCTCGATGATCTGCTTCGGGGATTCTCCTTCGCTGCCCAGTTCGAGTCGTATGTAGGTCTTGATCATCGGGGGTCCCAACTGGCGACGATTATGCCCGTTAGAGCTTTTTATGCTTTCTGAATCGACATTACACGCACGTGCAGGGCAGATGCGACCTTAATATACGAGTGCGGGACATTGCTCGATTGGATGCAGTCAGACGCTTCCGCGCGATTCGTCATGAACATGTTCTCCAAGCACTACAGGGAAGCGTCCCTGATCATGCCCGAACGGTTCTCCAGGAGGGAGTTTGGGTTCATGTTCTTCGACCGCGATTTCGTGATGAGGCATCTGGGGTTCCCATCGAGGGCCGCTCTGAAGAAGTATCTCGTGGAGCAAGTCCCCGCCCATGCCTACTACTCATGTGCGTATTACGAGACGCCGGATGCGCCGACCATGGCCCAGAAGAAATGGCTCGGGGCGGACCTCATATTCGATCTCGATGCGGACCACGTCGAAGACGCGAAGGACCTTCCGTACGACAAGATGCTGGAGCGGGTCAAGGTCGAGGTCATCCGACTGATCGACGAGTTCCTCCTGGGCGACCTAGGCTTTGACGCGGATGACCTGAAGATCGTCTTCTCCGGCGGTCGCGGGTACCACGTTCATATCAACAGTCCGAAGGTGCTCAGGCTCACGAGCCACGAGAGAAGGGAGATCGTGGACTATGTCACTGGGACGGGCCTTGACATGGACTGGGTGTTCCCTCCGACACCATTCGAGACTGGAAGGTGGAAGGACCGGGTTGAGGTGGATCAGAAGCGGACGATGCCCCGCCTCGAGGACGGGGGATGGAGAGCCAGGATCAGGAAGGGGATAGACGATCTGTTGGCGGAGCTCGAATCGCTCTCAGATGATGATGGCAAGAAGCGCTTGGGTCAGATGATGGCCGAATCGAAACGCGAGATCGGGAAGAAGACCGTGGAGGGGCTGTACAAGGACCTTTTCGGGGGCACAAAGGGCAGGAGCGGGGCCGACCGCATGCAGCTAGAGAACACCTTTGAGGTGTTCTCGGAGAAAAGGCACCTCGACGCATTCGTAGATATGGTCGAGATGAGAGTGAAGCCAAAGATGAAGGGGGAGACCGACGAACCAGTGACCTCGGATATCAAGAGACTCATCAGGCTGCCCAGCTCGTTGCACGGGAAGACCGGGTTCGAGGTCATGCCCATGAGCCGGGAGAGACTGGACTCGTTCAATCCGTTCCTGGACGCGGTGCCCAAGGCCTTCGGCAATAGGCCGGTCAACCTGCGACTCGAGAAACCCGTCGAGGTGAGGCTCCGTGATGAGACTCTGTCCATCGATGCTGGAGTGAGCTCGGTCCCCGAGTTTGCGGCCGTGTTCCTCATCTGCAGACGACTGGCAAAGCTTGAGACCTGATTGCAAAACTATTTATCAAGTGCTCGTCATTTTAACAGCCGTGCCAGCCTCAGGAAGGGTCCTCGAGGACTCGATCCGACTAAGCAGGATCCGCAGGATCAAGCTGTCGTTGTATACCATTCAAGCAGTGATGCTCATCGCGTTGGCGTTCCTATTGATATTCGTGCTGGGGAACGCGAGCATCAGCCCGGTCTTGTTCCTGCCTCTGAACTCGTTCATCGCAGTCATGGTTCTCCTGCTGCTCATACTCTGCTTGGAGAGCTTCTTCTTCAGGATCCTCGAGATAAGGTTCGCGAGGAGCTCGAGCGCGCGGCATCTGATGGCCAAGAACTCGATCAAGAGAGCCGTCATCATAGCCATTGTGACCGGTCTATTCGCAATGATGCTGGCAGTGCCCTCCATACGAGGGGGGATCGAGAACTACGGCAACACCACGACCGAGGTGAGCCCGACTGAAGCGCCTGCGTTCTACTCATCGGACGTGTTTGCCCTCATCAGCGTGGTCGAGGTGCACGCCACGGCTCCAAAGAATGTCCAGGTCTACCTTTTGGAGGATAGCGTCTACAGGCAGTATTCTGGGAACGGGAGCATGGCGGCATACTACACCTTCAGGCTGAACACGAACGACTTCGAGGTGATCCCGGACTCCACGACGACGATCACTGTCCCGAACTCTGGGAGCTACGTCAAGTATCGCCTTGTGCTGAACGACTGGAATCAAGGCACCAGCGCGACGATTGTCATCGAGAAGCAGATGTCCTCGACATTCACCGGGATAGTGTCGCTGCTCCTGATCGCCTTCCTGGTCGCCAACATCGCATGGGTGGCATACCTGATACCCATCGAACGCAAGTACTCCGTCGGCTCGATCTACAAGTGACCTAGATCAGCGAACAGCATGTCGCTCTTCTCTTGATGGTGTATCCATCGGCCCGCAGCTTGTCCACAGTCTTCGCTGCCGGGAGCACTATGCCATCCAGGCCCGCCCGCACAAGATCGCACTCAGAGGTCCGGTCCAGCTTCGAGCGCATGCAACCCAGCACCAACTTCGTGTTGGGCAGCTCCTCCCTGGCCCTCTCGATGACCGAGCGGATGAGATTGCCGCTTGGAGCGAGCACCTTCTCGTACGCGGACCCCTTGGTGGGGATCAGTGAGATGAGAATCAGGACGCGCGGTTCCAGCTTCTTCAGCCTTTCGATGGCCCGCAGCTCGCCCTTCAGCTCACCGCCATGTATGCCCACGCAGATATGTGGGGCCACGGTCCTCGCTCCAAACCTGCAGAGGTCCTCGAACACGCGGAAGTAGTCATCGGCCTTCGCGTCCAGTCCGAGCACTTCATGAATCGTGAGATCGTCCCCATACAGGTCGACAGAGAACGAATCGATGCCGCTCGACACGAGCCGCCTGAGCTCTTCAGTGGGCGTGAGCCCCACATGCGCATTTATCTTCAGATCGGTGGTGGACTTGATCTCCTTGATGGCGGGCACGAAGGGCGACAGATTCACCTTGCCCACTGAATCTGACCCGCCGCTCATGAGGAAACCCTTGGCCCCTCTTTGGACCAGTGCCTCCGCGATGCCTAGCAGATCATCTGGGGTTGGAGCAGGGATCATGCCTTCGAGATACTTTCTGGAACAATGCTTGCAGTTGAGTGCGCATCCTCGACCCGTGACCGAAATCGCCGGGAAGCTGTTACCAGGATAGAAGCATTCTACGGACTTTGGCACGAAGATTTTCATCGCGGACATCCGTTATGAAGGTTGCGTATGCCTTGGAGGCAGTCGATATGGAACAAGCAAAAGCTTTATCTGAAGCACCTACTGTAGGGCCGTGCTGGTCGCCATGAAGGCTTTTGAAATAAGCGGAGAACTCATGATGTCGCTTCGCCGCTGGCAGCCATTCGCCATCCAAGTAGCCGCGCAGGACGAGAAGTCCGCGTTGGAGAAGACGATGGCGCTTATGGGCAGCAGACACAGGGTCAAGAGGAAGTCGATCAAGATACAGAATGTGAAGTCCCTCAAACTCGAGGAAGTCACCGACAACGTGGTGAAACACCTTCTGGGGGAGAAGAAGTGACCGAGGGCACGAGCCCTCAGCCTGTGGACGAACAGAAGCTCCAGCAGGATTATGCCATGCTGGAGAACGCGAAGGCCCAGCTAGAGGGGCTCCTCCGGCAACAGCAACTCATCCAACTAGCAGTGGACGAACATGTCCGCGCGAGGGAGACTCTGAAAGCGCTAGCGAAGGGAGCCCCTGGGGACGAGGTCCTGATGCCTCTGGGAGCGGATTCGTACATCCCCGCAAGGATCTCCGAGAACGGGAACGCGATCATCGGGTTGGGTGCGGGCGTTTCCATCCAGAAGACCAAGGACGAGGCAGAGAAGTTCCTCGACTCCAAGATCGACGAGCTGTCGAGAGGGTTCAAGTCAGTGACGGAACGCGCCCAGCAGATGGAGTCAGCGATCCAAGAACTGACGGAGAGAATGCAGTCGCAATATGGCACCCAAGCATGAGGGCGGCACATGTTCCGAGCGCTTAGGGAGAAGTTTTCATCGGTATCCCGCGAGGCGAAAAAGGAATCCATCGACGAGATGACCGAGGTCGTCGGCGAGTCTGGTCGGAGGCTCAAGGAGAGGGTTTTGGACGACCTCCTTCACGAGCTCGAGATGGTCATGGTGGAGGCGGATGTCGCATTGCCGGTCGCCGAGGAGCTGACGGGCAAGGTGAGGACCGCGTTGGCGGGAAGGAGAATCGACAGGTCATTCAACATAGATGAAGCCGTCGAGCTAGCACTGAAAGCTGCGGTGAAGGAAGTGCTCTCGGGCAACTCACTGGACTTGAACGAGCGGATCAAGGCAAAGGCACCTCCGTTCGTCATCATGTTCGTCGGGATAAACGGGGGCGGCAAGACGACCTCGATTGCCAAGCTTGCCCACAGGATGCAGCAGCATGGATTGAGCTGCGTGCTTGCGGCTGGAGACACGTTCCGAGCTGGGGCGATCGAGCAGATCACATTGCATTCGGAGAAGCTCGGTTGCAGGGTGATCAAACACCAGGAAGGCAGTGACCCAGCCGCAGTGGCGTACGATGCCGTCGAGCACGCGAAGGCCAGGAAGAAGGATGTGGTCCTCATCGACACCGCCGGGAGGATGCAGACCAACACCAACCTGATGGACGAGATGAAGAAGATCAAGCGGGTCGCCAAACCGGACCTTGTCTTCTTCGTGGGCGACGCGTTGGCCGGCACGGATGCCGTGGAGCAAGCCAGGAGATTCGATGCCGCGGTGGGGATAGACGCCGTGATCCTGACGAAGATCGATGCGGATGCCAAGGGCGGAGCAGCACTCTCGATATCTCATACGATCGGGAAGCCCATAGCCTATGTCAGCTTCGGACAGGACTATGAGGACTTCAGGAAGTTCGATGCGGACTGGATGGTCGGCCGGATATTCGGCGAGTCACAATCGAAATCGACCAAGGAACTCTAGTCGTGGTCGACGTTCTTGCCCCCGAATAGCACGGCGTAGACCTGAGCATCGGCCACGAGGTTCGCCACGCTCGCATATTCGTTAGCATCGTGAGCGTTGCCGACGACAGTCGACCACCCTGCGGCTCGGATCCCCAGTCTCCTGAATGGCGCGGCGCAGGTCCCGCCACCGATGCCTTCCGGGCGCGGCTTGATCCCTCTGACGGCCTCGATCGCAGAGGACAGCCTCTGAACGATCTCGGAGTCGACGGGCGTGCGGGGGGCGGCGTCCGCTCTCTGGAGGAATGTCACATTGATCTTGACATGCGATTTCTTCTCGTGCTGCTTCGCCACCCTCTGCAGCTCGGCCATGACCTTGTCCAGGCTGTATTCCGGCAGCACCCGGAAGTCGAACGAGAACGACTGCCTGCCTGGTATCGTGTTGATGTTGGGTCCGTTCGGATCGCACTTGGTCGCCTCGAAGGTGCTATTTGGAGGCGAGAACAACGGGTCGATCATCGGGAACTTGCGCCTAAGATTATCGACCGCATCTGCAAGGAACCTCGCAGCAGCCTCGAACGCGTTGACGCCGCTCTCGGGAGTGCTTGCGTGGGTCTGCTTCCCGATCACTTCCACGTTGATCCATGCGAGGCTCTTCTCGACGACCACTATTGCGGAACCATCTGGCTCTCCATGGTCTGGCACGACGACAAGGTCCTGCTTGCCAACGAGCCCCTTCTTCGATAGGACGACATCTATGCCATGGGTGTTGCCGTGCTCCTCGTCGGAAACCCAGAGGAGATTGATGTTGCATTCGGGCTTGATCCCGGCCTTGAGAAGGGCGTTCAGGCCGTACAGGGAAGCAATGAGCTCCTGTCCGTTGTCCTCGGACCCACGGCCATATATCTTGTCGCCGATCACTTTCGGGTCGTACGGGGGATACTTCCACGCACGCAGGTCGCCCTCAGGGACCGTGTCCATGTGGGTGACGACCCAGATGTTCTTGCTGGTGCTTCCCTTCAATCGCACGATGATGTTCGGTCTCTTGCCCGTGGGAACGCTAGGGTCCTTCGATTCGAGGACATCGATCGACTTGAAGCCGAGCCTCGAGGCGAGACCTATGAGGTACTTTCCCCTCTCGGCTTCCCCGGGTCCCTGGTTCTCTGGTCCGACGGCATTTATCCTGATCATTTCGCAGAGGCTGGCGACCATCTGGCCCTTGTCCTCCGCCACGGCCTTCTTGAGAGTCCTGACATCCATGGTATCAACCCGAAGAGGTGACCCACGGTAACGAGTCCGACGATATGCAACTTTTGATTCTCGGGCCCAGGTCACTTCTCGACCAGCATCGCGACCGCGTTCCCGCCCCCGAGGCAGAGCGTTGCGATCCCCTTCTTGGCGTCTCGTGCACGCATCGCGTAGATCAATGTCGTGAGCACACGCGCGCCGCTGCAACCGATCGGATGACCGAGGGCGACCGCGCCCCCGTTCACGTTGAACTTGCCCTCAGGCACTCCGAGCACGCGCATCGTCGCCACTGAAGCCGTGGAGAAGGCTTCGTTGTGCTCAAACAGGTCGATGTCCTTGATCGTCAAGTGGTTCCTATTGAGCAGCTTCCTGACCGCGTGGATAGGCGCCTCCATGAGCAGCTCGGGCTTGACTCCCGTGGTCAGGTAATCCACTATCCTCACCAAAGGCTTCATCCCCTTTTGCTTAGCTAGGTCGGAGTCCATGACGACTACGGCGGCCGCTCCGTCGTTTATGCTCGATGAGTTCCCCGCCGTGAGTATGCCGTTGTCCTTGAACGCCGGCTTGAGCTTCGCGAGCGCCTCGAGGGAGCTGTCTTCCCTCGGTCCCTCGTCCAGCGATATGATGACCTTGTCCTTCTTTGAGACCAGCTCGATGGGTACGATCTCGTCCTTGAAGGCTCCGGACTTCATGGCCTGCACCGCCTTCTGATGGCTCCAGAGGGAGAACTTGTCGGCATCCTCCCTTGTGATGCCGTTCCTCTCGGCAACGATCTCCCCGGTGTTCCCCATGTGATAGTTGTTGAACGCCTCCCAGAGGCCGTCTCTCACCATGGCATCTACCAGTGATGAATCGAACAGTTTGTAGCCGAACCGCGCCTTCTCCAACAGATATGGCGCGTTGGTCATGCTCTCCATGCCACCCGCGACGATCGCCCGCTCCTTGCCCGCGAGTATCGCATCGGCAGCTAACATGACCGCCTTCAGTCCCGAACCGCAGACCTTGTTGATAGTGAGTGCTGATACCTCGTCGGTGAGTCCGCCGTGGAGTGCCGCCTGCCGTGCCGGGTTCTGACCGAGCCCCGATGCTATGACGTTCCCCATGATGCATTCCTCGATCTCCTTAGCCTCTATCCCGGCCCTTCGGACCGATTCCTTGACCGCGATAGCTCCGAGCTTGGTCGCGCTGAGGTCCTTGAGGCTCCCTCCGAACTTTCCTACAGGCGTTCGCGTTGCACTGACGATCACGGCTTCCTTCATGGATTACCACCGACCCAGCACTGAAGAAAAGAGGTGCTAGAGCAGACATCGCGATGATTCGATTGAGCGTATTTATATTTTGTCTATGTCCACCTTCGACATCCGCCGTATCGGCTTGTGAAGGTGACGACGCGAGGAGATCGGTGGCTCGTACCATCCTGGTTTGATCGTTCTCTTGAACTTCCTGTAAGTTGCCGCGGAGAGCGGGGACTTGGAACCACAAATCTTGCACCGGAAACCCTGACCTGCCCCAATAGAACCCATCGATTTGCCGCATTTGCTGCAAACGGGGTTCCGGACCTTCCGCACGTCCTCGACGAGATTCCTCACAGCCATCTTCTCGACGTTCAGGCTCCTCGGCGTGTCCCTGACGGACCCGAGAAGTGTGACCTGGTCTCCGGGCAACAGTGCTCTCGCCACGGACCGGAACTGCTTCGATGGTTCGTAGAAGGCCGCATCGATCTCGGTCCCGTCCGAGACCCTGACGATCACGTGGCCACCGGGGATGGTCTTCGGAGGTGCGGATACGTGGACGCGCACGCGAGCCGATTCCCATTTCCGAAGCGAGGTGACCGATCGCTCCATGATGTGGTCCTCTGTCGCCTGGTTGGTCAGGAACATCAGCCACCTGTCCTGTTCCTCCCCTCGGATCATCTCTCTAGCCTTCAGGAGCTCTGCGGGCGAATCGCCTCTGATCCCGAACAAGATCGGACATGGCGAGCCTGGAGTTATCGCGACATGGTCGTTCTCATAATCGTAGTTGTTGAAAGTCATCTTCGTGTGCTTGTCCATCCGGATGACGCTTTTGGGATCGACTTTTCGCAGTGTGCCCCAACGAGAGGGAGCCCTGTATGCGATGACCTCCCAGGTGCGGTCCCGCGGCCTCCACGACATCGCCGCGGAGGCCCCAATCACCCCTCGGCCCGATTTGTACTTCTTCCACACGGCGCCGGACCGTTCGAGAATCTTCTCGACTTCCTTCAAAGACACGAGGCCGCGGACTGCTTTCCAGTAGAGCGAAGGGGGTGGTCGCGAGTTCGATACGACCATGCCCGGGTTGGTCTTGTCGCACTCGAATATTGCGACCTTCTCGAGGACCCTCGATGCCCTGGACAGAAGCTCTGTCGGGTCCACCTGGCGGCCCCTGGGAAAGTACCTGATCGCGGAACCGTTCAGCGAGCCGCAGACTTCGCCCCTCCCGATGCCCCTGCCCAACGGCAGGCAGATCGCAGCGTTGCCCCTTGTCTTCCACGGGATGTTCGGATTCAGTCTGACGAGCCTGGGCAGACCTATCAGGTCGAAGTCCGCGAGTTCCTCGAGCACGAGAGTGGCGAGATAGGTCGTGCACATCCCGTCAGGCGAATCAGTGTCGTCAAAGGCTAGGAGCGTACAAGGCACGAGGAGCCAATCGCAGGACTCACAGAAAAGGATTATCACGACAGGCCTGGGTACAATGAACTGGCTATCAGAACGAGGGACATCGTCCCCGGATCGAGGCGAAGAACGGCGGTTATCGTGGCTCTCTTTCCGACATAGCCTGCCAATTCGGTGTGATCCGACCTGAGCAAGACGCTGTGCATCATCTCTGGATCGGAGAGCCGATAGCTGCCGGCCACATCTCCCGTGATGACCACGCCGTTTGTCCTGAAGCTGTCACCTTCGAAGAGAGCCCAGTTCCGACAGAGCGCCTCCACGGAAAGAACCGATTCTGCTCTTCTCGAGAGGGTTATGCCATCACTCGTGGCGAACAGGACCGGAGATGACCCCGAGCTCGAGACCTCGCCCTGCACCCGAGCCTCGTCTCCGATCGAGAGGAAATGGCTGGGCTGCTCGTGCAGGCCGGGATTGCAGTAAACTCGCACCGTAGCCCCGTCCGTGATGTCCGCAAGGACTAGGTTCTCCGCGCCGCCGTCGCGGAGAAACATGTCGACTATCACTCCGATCAGCACGACGACGGAGCCATCATCGAACGAGAAGACCTGCCTAATGGGCACCGCAGGGGGGGAGGCCGTCGAGACGAGCAAGAGCATGGCGCTCAGTAGCAGAGCGAGGATTGCGACGAGGATTCGATGATCGGAGAAGAGCTTGCCATGCATACTTGGGCACAAGGGGCAGGTATCCTCATTGGTTGCGCCTACCTGTAGCCAGCCCATGCATAGAAAAGGAATTTAACGGGGAACCGGTCTATCGGGGCCTGGTGAGTCAATGCCCCGGGACTTCTTAACGGAATACAGGCTCGAGATGAGTGCGCTTCTGAGCTTCGTCTTCGGCCTCCTTTCCGTCATTGGCCTGGTCGGTGCACGATACATCAACATCGAGGGAAAGATTGTCACGTTCAAACTTCCAGCAGGGCTCTCCTCCCTCCAAGACCTGATACAACCTTTCGGGACGTGGGTCACGTGGATCGCGGTCATTGCCCCCATCGGCCTTGTCGTCTGCCTTTGGTGGCTCTATGATTATCTCAAGAAGGTGAGGAAGCTGGCCGGCCTGATGGACAACTCGAGCAGGGCCAAGTTCGTCCGGAACATGGACGACATCGAGTACCTCGCGTGGGTCCTCCCGCGAAGGTTCGAGAAGCAAGTGCTTGATAAGAAGCGGGAGTTCAAGCTCTAACGGATTTCCCTCAGCAAGGGGGGCCCCTTCTCTTCCGCTGCAGATTCGATTTCTGA
>CALMQK010000228.1 GCA_937872085.1 uncultured euryarchaeote | reverse complement strand
CATCTCGTCCCGTGAAGTAGATGAATCAGGCGTTAGAAAGACAACTCAAAAGGCAATCGATGTGGCTGAGAGATTCACTGCTCTGGCTTCTGAAGGAGAAGATAGTCGGCGCAGATGGCCGCCGCGACCGCGCCGTGAGGGCCTTGGATGTGGGGTGCGGACCAGGCTTCACGATGGAGCTGTTCAGCCCCTTCGTGCGGGTCAAGGGGATCGACTCAGACAAGGACATGGTCAGCGCTTGCCAGATCCGCGGGCTTGATGTCGCTCTCGGGGAAGCTGAGGAGATCCCATTCGAGGATGGATCGTTCGACCTCGTCTACTGCTCATTCTTGCTGCTATGGGTCAAGGATCCGCTGACCGTGATCAAAGAGATGAAACGTGTATCGAACCGATGGGTCGTCTGCTTCGCCGAGCCGGACTATGGAGGCCGCCTCGACTATCCGGCGCAGCTTTCCAGCTTGGCGGAACTGGTGGCCGATGACCTCAAGAACGACGGCGGAGACCCGTTCATCGGGAGGAGATTGCGATCGTTGTATTCTCAAGCCGGCATGAACGCCGAGTTGGGCGTGCACATGGGGATATGGGACCTGGACAAGCTCCTGGAGGAGTCAGAGGAGGAGCTGAAGCGGCTCGAATCAGGTACGTCGGCGATGCATCTCATTGAGAAGTTGGAAGCGTTGAGAGTCGCCCGGAACGAAGCACACAGGACTGGCTCGCTCTTCCAGTTCAATCCGATATTCTACGCGATCGGCCTGAAGAATCCTTGAATCACATCGATGAGTGGCGGTCGAGGCACACGTAATCTCCGTGCTCCTTCGACAGGGGACAACCACCGCCGCAGACGTTCGCGATCTTGCAGTCCACGCATTTGCCCTCGAGGTACTTCCTCTCCCTGATGTTCTTGCATAGCTCGTGGTCCCAAATCTTGTCCCAAGGATCCGTCAGGATGTTGCCCAAGGGTTGATAGTAGCTCTGGCAGGGCAGGACCATCCCATCAGGCTCGATGGCCATGTTGATAGAGCACGCCGTGCACTGCTTGATCCCGAGCCCGAAGCTGATCGGATTGAACTCGCAGTACGGGGTCGGGGAGTACCAAATCATGTTCACACCATTCTCTCTTTCGATCTCCTTCAGCCTGAGCAGCACGGTCTTGAGCTCCTCGAAGTCGACGCCGACTGTATCCTCGCCCTTCCCGGACCGTATGATGCTGTTGAATGCGATGTTCTTGACGCCCAATCCGACGAGGAACCTCATTGTCTCCTCGATGTCGTCGATGTTAGCTCTCATGATCGTCGTGTTCGTGCTGACATAGAAGTCCTCACCGAGCGCGACCTTCAGCCCCTCGATCGTCTCTTTCCACGCGCCTCTGCATCCCGCGAGCTCGTCGTGGAGGGATTCCCGGTGCGACAGGACCGTTATCTGTACGTGGTCGAGGCCGATCCTCACTAGCTCCTTCAGATAACCCGGCTGTCGAAGGTCCCTGCCGTTCGTGATCAACCCGGTGACCTGTCCTAGGTCCTCGGATTTCCGGACCAGATCGGCCATGTGTTCGTACAGCGTCGGCTCTCCTCCTGTGAAGACCACATGTGGCACACCGATTGACCAGAGCTTGTCCAGTACGGACTTC
>CALMQK010000227.1 GCA_937872085.1 uncultured euryarchaeote | reverse complement strand
CTTCTGGGACCGTAGCATAGCATGTCGTTGACCCGGTCGAAGGCCTTCACCGGAGTGAATCTGTGGTGCAACATCAGGTAGTAGTAGGTCAGGTACCAAATGGCAGCATCGTCGAACCGAACGTTCTTCCTTGGCGCGACCACGGACTTCGCCCCCGTGACCTCCATGAAGGGACTGATAAAGTCGTCCCTCGACAGGCCGCAGGCGGAGAAGGTCACGAACTTCTTCTCGAAGCACGAGTCAGGGAAGTCCTCTGGACGGACGTATCCATGGGGCATCTGCAAAGCTGGCCGTTCCGGATCCCCGTGTCCGGACAGATGGATGAAGTTGAACCCTTCCAAGTTCCTCTTGCGGCGGAGGTAGTTGATGAATGCCGTCTTGGAGGTGAACTCCTTCTTGGCTATTTCCTTGGGATCGGTCATCTCAAGAAAGCTGTACAGCACCTCCCCCTCCTCGTACTCGTCAGACCTCGGAATGCACTCAATGATGAACAGCCTCGGCCGTCGCAGCAGCATTGAACACCTCACTTAAGGCAAAGTGAGGAGCAAGATGGCAGTATGTAGATATCATTTGGCGCCGGGTGAGACATCAGGATGGTGGGTGGGAAGTGGGATTGAAGCTGTGACCAGACTGGCGCTGCTTCGGAGTGAATCAACCCATTGGAGGAACACGTATCAGAACCCTTATCGATTCCCTAGTTCTATCCATTTGCAGGTGAGACCGGTTGAAGAGATACCACATGCGGCGCCCAGAGAAGCATATCAAGGGACGGAAGAGGCTGCTCGAGCTCCTGGATAGCAAGGACCATGTGACCATCGCGATGTGCAAGGCGAACATCCCGTATCTTGTCACAGTCAACCACTACTTCGACAAGAAAGGGCCATGCATCTACTTCCACTGCGGGTCAAAGGGCAAGAAGATGGATTACCTGCATGCCAACCCGGTCGTCTGGGGTCAGGTGATGGACGACCTGGGCCCCGTCGATGGCGAGTGCGACCAGGAGTACCGGACGGTCATGTTCAGGGGGAAGGTGAGGTTCGTCGAGAGAATGCAGGAGAAGAAGCACGCCCTCGAATTGATGATAAACAGGCTCGCCTCCCGTCCCGCTCCGGTGAAGAACTCTCTCACCGACGCGAGCCTCCAGAGGATCGCCATATGCAGGATAGACCTGCTCGAGATGACTGGCAAAGAGAGCCTCAAGAAGAAGAAATGATTCCGACCTGAACCTCGCCCATCAGCTGACGGTCATCGCCAATTCGATTCTGACCCCAGTCAGAAAGAGCCTTATCA
>CALMQK010000226.1 GCA_937872085.1 uncultured euryarchaeote | reverse complement strand
GCACGACTGGGATGGATGGCATGGACAACTGGTTCCTGATGTTGGTCCTGATCCTGTCTACAATCGCCTTCCTGTTCATCTCAGTGGGCATATTCAGGTTTGCGGACAAGGCCGCTCGAAGGAAGGGCAAGATAGACTGGACCACCGCTTACTGAACATCGGGACTATGGTAGTCTTTTTCTACCGATGTCCTCATGGAGGTGTCCGCACGGACGTGAAGCCCGAGTGGGGTAGCTTGGATATCCTAGAAGCCTGCGGAGTTTCAGACCTGGGTTCGAATCCCAGCTCGGGCGCATCCCCATCCTTTTCGTCACAGGCTCTTGACGATCCTTTCCAGGGCTGCTGATTCTTCCTTTGTCGTCACGGGGGTTCTGGGAGCCTCCAGCATCCTGGTGGCCTCTTTCTTTGCCCTTCTGAGCAGATCCATCCTGTTCCCCGATGCGGGCCTGCCGGAGAAGATGGCCTCCGGTTTCGTCAGGGCAGCGGATTCCTTCTTGAACCTCGTGAGAGTGTGTCTCTTGCCAAGGAAATTGCCGTCCAGGGCAGCATCGCGTATCGTTTCGAAGGATATCGAGGCCTCATCTGCGCTGAATGTGCGCAGGAATTCCCTTGCCGTATCCCAGACCCAAGCATCCAATACCAGCTGCTCGAACGATGCGCCGGCCGCGTTGCCGATTCCTCCTAGCCCAGAGGCCAGGTCCGAGCTCACCGAACCCGACATCGCCATGTAGGGAACCCCTTCCCTGACATCAGCGAGTATCAGCGAAGTCTCCTCCAGGCCGCATCCTGCGCACATGATCGGGAGGCCATGGTATCTCCCCAGCTGGCCCGCCCCCGCCCTCAGAAGATTCGCTTCCAATGCCCCATAGTTGATCGATCCCACCTTGAGGTCCCCGGGCGAGGAATCGCTGCTGAATATCCATGGGGCGCCTTTCTTCGCGGTCTGCGAGATGACGAGGCTAGCCATGTTCTCGGCATTTGTCTGCGCAAGGGTCCCGGATAGAGTGACCGGAGAGGTCAATCCCGCAACGGATGCGACCATCGCCACAACGGGGACCCCAGCTCTTGCGAATTCGACCTGAGCCTCTGCCAGCCCTTCCTCGAAGGTCATCGGTGAGATGGGACATTGGACCGCTGAGAAGAACGGTTTCTTCCTGAATTCCTCCATTCCTCCTGCGACTGCTGACAGCATCTCGATGCTCGTCCTCGCCTCGAGAGCGCTCGTAGCTCCCCCTTGGACGTGCTTGGTCGTGTTCTCCAGCAATATCATCAGTTCTACCGCGTTCTTCTTGTCGTTCGGCTGGTCGAGGGCACCGACCATCGCCCACGCGAAGTCGATCGGCTGCAGTGATTGGACCAGGAAGATGAAGTCGCGGAGGTCGTCTGTCGTCGCGGACCGCGACTGGCCTGTGAGAAGGTCCTTGACGTAAACGCCTTCACCCCCGTTCGCGACGAACACAGGGCCTGCCGTTGGGATCCGCATGTCGCGCTTGCCATCCCTCGACGCCAGAAGCAGGGATTTCGGGACACTGGACAATGCGGATTTCACCATGGGTTCCGGGATCAGCATGCGCTTCCCGTCTTTGCTCTTCTTCGCGCCCGCTCTGACGAGCATGTCAACGACGGGTGCGCTGTTGACGACGACCCCTACTTCTTCGAGGGCCCTTAATGAGACCCCATTCACCGCCTCAATCTCTGACGACGAGAGGAATTCCAGTCTGCTCTTGGCGATACTACCACCTGCCGCGAATCACGGGAGGCGATACATCAGGATGTACTTTTGGTTATCAGGTTAGACAATCGATTCCCAACGGTAAAATACGACACCACGCAATGTCGGTTCCCGGCTCATCTCAGGCAGGTGTGCGCTTTGTCGAGAGGTTGTTGAATGGACGCCGAATTGGTTCAGATGGCTGAGGTCGCTGAGGCATGTTCGAGATGCAGATGCGGTTGCTGCAAGGATCAATGCCCAATGTACTCGGAGCTCCTCGAGGAGAGCATCTCTCCAAAAGGCAGGAATGCCTTGATTCGATCCGTCCTGAATGGGGCCGTAGAGCCGGATGAGCGGGCGGTCAGAATAGCATACTCCTGTCTCCTGTGCAGGAGGGATGAGCAGAGTTGCGTTGCAGGACTGAGGAACTCGGACGCGACGGAGGCGTTCCGGAGATATCTCATCGAGAAGGGCGCGAAACTGCTCCCGGAGCATGCTGCCCTCGCAAAGAGCTTGGATAATTATGGCAACCCGTGGCAGGAGTCGAGGGCTGCGAGAAAGCGATGGGCGAAGGGACTTCAGGATAAGAAGCTCGTTCCCGGGAAGACCAGCACACTGTTCTATGTCGGCTGCACCTTCGCCCTCGACAGGACCCTGGATGACGGTCCGAAAGCGCTTGCGAGCCTCATGGACAAAGCTGGGGTGGACTATGGGCTGCTGCTCGAGGACGAGGTATGTTGCGGCTCGACGGCGAAGAGAATCGGGGACATCAAGCTGTTCGAGAAGCTCCGGAGAGAGAACGAGAAGAGGATCAGGGGGACGGGCGTGGAGAACATCGTCACCGCATGCGCTGGCTGCTTCAAGACGCTCGAGCAGGATTATCCAGACCTGAGCGAGGACATCTCCATCATGCACTCGACGCAGTTCATATCAGAGTTGATTGCAAATGACAAACTCCATTTCCCAAAGAGGGAGGTCAAGGTCACGTATCACGATCCGTGCCATCTCGGGAGACATAGCGATGTCTATGATGCGCCCAGGCGGGTCCTGCTCTCCGTACCCGGCCTCGAGCTGGTCGAGATGAAGAGCTCCAGACAGACAGCGAGATGTTGCGGCGGAGGGGCTGGTGTGAAGACGGCCTATCCAGAGGTTTCCCAAAAGGCCGCGGCCAAGAGGATACGGGAGGCGGAAGAGACCGGCGCGGAAGTCCTCATCACGACCTGTCCCTTCTGCGTGCAGACATTGCGCGGTGCCGCTTCGGCCGTCGGTTCGAAGCTCAAGGTCGAGGAACTGTCCGTGTTCCTGGACAACCTGTCTCATGAGAGAGGAGGAGGGCACCGATGATGGAGACTGAAGTGCGGGACCAGATGATGCATCGCTTGATAAAGGTCCTGGGGCGGACGAGGGTTCTCTCTAGCAGGCCCGACCTCGTCCCTTACACAAAGGACACCTACCGGATAAGGTACGATGAGGATTACAAGTACTTCCCTGACGCGGTCGTGTTCCCAGAGACCACTGCCGATGTCAAGGGGATAGTGGAGATCGCCGCGGATCTCAAGGTGCCCACAATACCGAAAGGCGGAGGCTCCAACAGGACCGGCATGCTTGTGCCTCTGACCGGCGGGATCGTCGTCGACACGATCAGGATGAATCGCATAGTCGAGGTCAGTGTGCCCAATCTCTATGTCACCGTCCAGCCTGGCATCACGCTCAAGGAGCTCGAGGACGAGCTCGCCAAGCACGGTCTCGCGTTGAACCAAGAGCAAGGCTCGTTCAAGGTCGCGACGATCGGCGGCTCCATCTCGACATCGGGATTCAGCAGGAAGCATCAGAAGTATGGCACGATTGCGGATAGGGTCATGTCCCTCGAGGTCGTGCTTGCGAACGGAAAGGTGATGAGAACTGGCCCGAAGATACTCTACACTTCCACCGGGTACCGGCTGCAGCAGCTCTTCGTCGGGGCTGAGGGCACCCTGGGCATCATAACCGAAGCGACTCTGAGAGTGGAGCCCATCCCGGAGGCGAAAGACGCCATACTCGCGTTCTACCACGATTTCTGGTCAGCGAACGAGGCCGCACTGAGGACGATGTCATCCTGTGTGACCTTCACGGGCGGGGAGGCGTATGAGGTCGAGGACGCCACCTCTCTCGGAGCCCCTCAAGGAAGAAACGGGTTGTTCTACCTCGGCTTCGAGGGCACGAAGGGCGAAGTGCATGCGCAGGTCGAATTCGTCAAGAAGATAGTCCACGAGACCGGAGGAGTCCTTGCGAAGCACGACGATGCGGCCAAGTTCATGGAGAAGTACACTTCGCAATGGTGCGGGGCGAGGGCCCTGACGGGCTTCGAGGATGCCCTCACCACCTATGTGCCCGTCGAGCACATGCGGGAGTTCTTCGAGAAGCTCTGGGGTGAGGTCATGCCAAAGCACGGTTCGGCCCCGCTCCCTGGCGAGAAGTTCTCCCTGGACGTCGGACGGTACAGGATAATGGCTGGAAGGTTCTATCTCCCGAAAGGAGAAGGCGCGTGGGAGAAATATCAGGCGCTCCTAAGGGACATCGCGAAGCTCACAACGAGGCTCGGCGGATCCATATCGAGCTGCCACGGCGTCGGCATCGAGCACAAGGACAACCTCGACCTCGAGTACTCAGAAGTGGCGCTCGATGTCATGAGGGACTTGAAGAAGGCAATCGATCCGGACAACATCATGAACCCTGGGAAGATGCTTCCTGACAAGAAGTGATGATTTTGAGATCGGCATGGAAGAGCGCCATCATGAGGTTCGTCCTTGACAATCTGGGCAGGATGGGCCAGGACGATGTCGATGCGTGGCTCCACGACGAGATCGCCTTCGCGGAGCTTCTCGAGCCTGCGCTTCGGAATCTCACTCCCTACCGGGACATGGTACTCCGGGAACTCTACCAGATTTCACCGTCGGAGGTATTCGACGTCTGGCGGTTGGAGCATCCGGAAATACTATTCCCGGACACCGATGTCGCAATCGTGAAGATCGGCCAAGAACTGCTGGCAATCAGGTCGATCGTCCTATCTTTCGAAGCGGGAAGCGAGGCGGAATCATCCTAGGCGTTGATGGCAGTTCCCTACTCGGCTAGTCTGTACTCCCGGAATTGTTATTATTCCCTAGCATCTTGAGAATCTGAGAATTCGCACGGTCTAGAAGTCAAGTTCGTTGTACGGTTCCTACACATTCATCATGGATTTCGACGGGTCGAGCAAGTGAATCAGCTCCTAATATTATCTAGTCCTACGTGAATCATGCCCCAAGGTCCTTACTTTGGCTGTCCTGGGAGCACATATCTCGATATCGGGTGGAGTCGAGAACGCGCCTGAGCGCGGGCGCAAGCTGACCTGCGACTGCATCCAGATCTTCTCCAAGAACCAGATGCAATGGAGCATGAAGCCGCTGATGATCGATGAGTGCGACAGGTTCAAGGAGAACTGCAAGAAGTTCAAGATGATCGAGGCCGTCATCCACGATTCGTACCTGATCAACCTCGGCAGTCCAGACAAAGCCCTTCTCAAGAAGTCCAGGGAGGGTTTCCTCGAGGAGATGGTCCGCGCGAGGCGTCTCGGGGTTGAGAAACTGATATTCCACCCTGGGTCGCACAAGGGCTCGGGAGAACAGGTGGGGCTGAAGAGGATTGCGGAGTCTCTGGACTGGACCCGGAAGGAGTTCGGCGGAGGAGAGGTTCATCAGATCCTGGAGATCACTGCCGGAGCCGGCAACCTCCTTGGGAGCTCGTTCGAACAGATCACCAAGATAATCGATTTCATGGAGGACCAGAAGAGCGTCGGCGTATGCCTCGACACTTGCCACAGCTACGCATCAGGGTACGACATCAAGACCAAGGAAGGGTACGAGCAGACGATGAATGCTTTCGATGATCTCCTCGGAATCGGATATCTGAAAGCAATCCATCTCAACGATTCGAAGGGGATGCTGGGTTCCAATCTGGACAGACACGAGCAGATAGGCAAAGGGTACCTCGGGCTGGAAGGCTTTAGGAATCTTCTGAACGATGACCGACTGGAGAAGATACCTATGATCCTGGAGACACCTGCCGGAGATAAGATGTACAAGAAGGAGCTGAAGATCCTCCGCTCCATGATCAAGAAATGACAATTCCGACTTGCTCGATGATCTTGACATCGCCCGGCGGGAGGATGCTCTGGATCTCTTCGATGGGCACCGCGAACAGTCCTGCTAGATTCTTCGCGAATGCGTCCTTGTCCATCTGGCCTGGTCTGATTACGGCAAACTTGTTGGAGTGTGCTCTGATCGCTCCTTCGGGACCGCACATTATCTTCCTGTGGCCCTCGAATTCCATCTCCCCTATCGCGAGTTTGATCTCGAGCTTCTCGGAGTAGTTGCGCTTTCCCCTGATGACGAAGGCCCCTTTCGCGAGGTACTCGCCGCTCTCTGGCGTTTTGCTCACCTGTTCGGGAAGGACCCAGTAGCCCACGCCTGAACCCACCTTCGCGTTCCAGGCCTTCGATGTCGCCACGCCGAATTCGCACGCCTCGTGGAGCGTCTTCTCCGTCACGCCTTCCTTCATCTTGACGACCACGCTTGGTGCTCCGTGGATGTCCGCATGGACGTAGCGGTCCCCCGCTTGGAGGTGCTTCTTGACGAGCATGTCGTTGCTCTTCGCGTCCTTGCCGCCCAGGACGACCGCGCCTTCGCTCGAAATGAACCACCTGAACCTCTCGAACCAGAACCTCTTGGTCTCGGCGTGCTTTGGTCGAGCACTGTTCGCGAGTTTCGTCTGGCCCTTGACGAAATCGCCGATGGATGTCCTCGTTTCCCCGAGCGCGACGCTCAACCCATCGAGTTTCTTCCTGGCCTTCTTGGATTCTTCGTAGTACAGCTGAGCATTCGATTCGACCGAGCCTTTCGCGTCGAGTTCGATGAGTACGTCTTTCGCTTTCACTTTGAGGACCGAGTTCTTCCCGTCGTACGAGACGAATCCCTTGATCCCGTTCAAGGGGATTGATTCTGCTAGGTTCTTCTTCGCCAGCGATAGGATGCTTGAGATGACTGGATAGTTCTCGAACAGGAAATCCCCCATCAGCTGGTCTTTCTTCGCCCCGGCCAGGAGTTTGGTGACGGCGGATTCCTGCTGCAGCAACTTCCTATCGAGCCGCTCCGACTCGAGCACCGACTCCTTCGGCTTCTCCTTCTTTGGCTTTGGCAGTCTCGTGATATAGCTTTCCACGGCCTCAGAGAATGTCTTGAACTGCTCTACCGGCGAATTGTCGTAGATCCGCATCGTGAACGGCACGACGTCCTCGATGATGGAGTCTCTCTGGATGATTAATCCAGCGCCCTTCGAGAGGATATCGCTTTGGATATGCTTCACGACCTCGAGGATCGCGCGGACCTCTTCGACAGTGAGCTCATTCGCCATCCTCCTCTTGTCGACGGCCGCCTTCGCGCAGATCTCCTCGCTGTACCTTCCCCCGGTGTTGAGCCGGGTGGCTAAGGTCCTTACCAGGTCCGTATCGGAGGTCGTCAGGAACTTGAAGAGATCCTCGACGGAGATAGAAGACGGATCAGGCACGGGAGGCGGGAACAGGAACTCACGTTTCGCTCTCACGTCCCTGTGCTTCCAGGTATGGCTCGTCAATGGTTGGACGATGACCCCGTCCTTGACCAGGATTATGTTCCCTTCGGCGAATAGTTCGAGCACGAGCTCCCAGGTCCCATCCTTCTCAAGGGTGACGACTGCAATCCTGTCGAATCCCTGCTGTCTGATGGCGGTGATCTTCGCATTGGTCAGCCTTTTCCTGAGCATCATGGCAAAATCGGACGGTTGCTTCCCGCCCTCCTGTCCGGTTTCGGACCTGTACAGCCACCTCCCCACCTTGAAGTGGATGAACGTCTTGCCTTCGCCCGGGGTCCTGACGGATAGGATGAGATGATCGAGCGTCGGGTGATAGATCTTGTCGACATAGCCCCCGA
>CALMQK010000225.1 GCA_937872085.1 uncultured euryarchaeote | reverse complement strand
ACGATCACTCTGTTGGGGAGGACGGTGAGTGAACCCAGCGAGAGCGTTTCATCGTCCAAATACCGACGATGGTATTGACTCACGATTAGCCTCAGTTTGACATGGCATCCCGCTCTGATGGGCAGATCGATCATGCCTTCGGCGCGATCCAACTTGTACGCCTGATTCTCTGCCTTCATCATCAGGCGCTTGACGAAAGGTGTCTTGCAGCTCCGCCCCTTCCGAATCTGCTTCCTGTGGTTCTTCAGTATCCCTGCAGCCACTTCGAACGCGGATACAAGGTGCTGAGCGTAAATGCGTGGGTGTTCTTCCCGGAAGGCCGTATACAATTGCCGGGTAATCGCGTTCCTAGAAGAGACGCGGGTACTCAGACCGGCTCGAATCGCGCTGTTGACGACAAGCCTGAAATCCTCGAGGAGCCCGTTCAACTCTGGTGGAAGGCCAGAGGAGAGCCGGAATGTCACACAGCGGACTAGCATCCATGTGTCAAGGGCTAGACATTTGTTTGCCTTTGCGGCTACATGTAGCCTAGAGACAGGTCGACGACCATCCTCCGATTACTTGCCAGACCTCTTTATAATAGGCCATGCTAATGCAAGACCGATGTGTCTAGCCGTTCCAGCGGAGATAGAAAAGATCGAGGGCACCGTGGCAACCGTGAACTACGGAGGCGCCAAGAGGACGGCCAATATTTCTCTAGTTGAGGCAAAAGTTGGGGACTTTGTCATAGTCCACGCGGGATACGCCATCCAGGTCATGGACAAGGAAGAGGCGGAGAAGACCCTGGACATCTTCCGCGAGATGCTAGAGCAGGAAGACGCAGGGGCGTAGGGGATGCACGAGTACTCGGTGATGACTCAGATAGTGGACAGCATCCTTGCCGAGGCGGACAAGCGGAAAGCGAATAAGGTCGAGGAAGTGGACCTCGAGCTAGGCGAGTACACGCTCCTTGGCGACGAGCAGCTGAAGTTTGCTTACGAGCTGATGTCGAAGGACACCATCCTCGAAGGTTCCAAGCTCAACATCAGACATCTCAAGGGGAAGATCAAGTGCACGTCCTGCGACTACGAAGGCCCTGTCTTGATCGCCGAGGACTCGCCCCATAGGATGGTCCCGATCCTGACCTGCCCAAAATGCAGCGGCATAGCGCAGATAACCGAGGGCAGGGAGTGCCTCGTCAGGAACATCAGGATGGTGGTGCCAGATGTTTAGGTTCAGGGACAAGGACATGTCCAAGGAGATCGTCGAGCGGCTGCGTTCGATGGACCTCAAGCTCACGCTGATGCATGTCTGCGGGACGCATCAGGACACCCTGATCAGGTTCGGCCTCGAC
>CALMQK010000224.1 GCA_937872085.1 uncultured euryarchaeote | reverse complement strand
CGCTCTTCCTGAAGCCCGGACTAGGCTTCGGTGGCTCCTGCTTGCCCAAGGACGTCAAAGCCCTGAAGGACAAGGCGAGCCAGGAAGGATATGCATCAAAGCTGTTGGCTGCGCTGCTCACCATCAACAACCAGCAGCCGTCCGAAGGTGTTCGGCTCCTGGAGAAAGCCCTTGGGAACCTGGAGGGGAAGAGGGTTGCGGTGCTCGGTCTGGCCTTCAAAGGAGGGGTCGATGACACCAGGGAGACAAGGGCCCTGCCCCTCGTGATCGAGCTCCTAGGTAAGAGGGCACAGGTCATAGCCTTTGATCCCATGGCGATGGCGAACTTCATCAAGTTGATGCCATCGATCCGATATGCCCAATCGATCACAGAGTGCCTCAGGGATGCCGACGGATGCATCATCCAGGCTGATTGGCCCGAGTTCAAGAAGCTCGGAAAGAAGGAGTTCTCGCTCATGAGGCGACCGATAGTGGTGGACGGACGGAGGTGCCTCGACCCAGAGAAAGTCAAGAAAGCAGGGGCGAGATACTTCGGCATCGGATATGGCCTGGCTGAGCGCTAGGCAGGCCACTTTTCTCGGGAAACCATAATATGGTGTATATGTTCTCTAAAGGGGTCACTACCATGAAGATAAGCATCGTCCTCAACCTGCTCAACGAGGAGCACCACGTAAGGGACCTCCTAGACAGCCTCGTCACGCAGGAAGGTCCGCTCGAGATCATCATTGTTGACGCGGGCAGTTGGGATGAGACAATTCCTATCATCAGGAGATACATGCAGAACCATCCGGAGATCAAGCTATTCCACCACCCTGGAAGCAGGGGGGAGAGCACCAATTACGGGCTGCTGCAGGTCAAAGGGGATGTGATCGCCACGATTGGGGGCGACTGCATCGCAAACCCTTTCTGGTTGAAGGAGCTGAGAAGGACCCTGCAGGAGTTCGACATCGCCGCTGGCAGGACGATAAACATCGGCTATCACGCGTTCGAGGACCTCGAAAGGGTCGAGTTGTATCACCGCGGGATGGACATCTCATACCCCAGCGGGAACATGGCTTGGAAGAAAGGGGTCATGGATGATATTGTCGGGTTCGATCCGTGGTTCGTCACCGCCGAGGACATCGATCTCAATTATCGCGCTGTCTCGAAGCGTTACACGCTTGGCTACAACGAGGATGCCCTCGTGTACCATCGCATGAAAGAGAGCTTCCGCGGGTTCTTCAAACAGGCATTCTGGAATGGCTGGGGCAGGAAACAGCTGACGATGAAGCACGGTCCACTCTGGGAGAGCTACAAGCCTCAGAAGCTTTTCGAGAACACGAAATCGTTCTGGGCGGTGGGAAGGCTCTTCTTTGCGGGCATGGGGTATCTGATGTGCAAGTTCTACGAGCGGTCGCCATACAAAGCTCCGGAACGCAAGACCAGGAGATTCAGGTTCTTGTTCCCAGATGGGTGATATCTTGCCTGTTCCGAAAGTGTCGGTAGTCATACCGACAATGAACGAGGAGGAGAGCGTCGGCCTTGTGATCGACGAGGTCAAGCAGGCGCTCGGCCAGATGCCTTACGAGATCCTGGTCGTCGATACGAACTCCAAGGACAGGACCCGGGAGATAGCCTCTGAGAAGGGGGCGGTCGTCATCGACGAGCCCAGGCGAGGGTACGGGCGCGCGTACAAGACGGGCTTCGAGAGAGCTCAAGCGGACATCATCGCCACCCTCGACGCCGACCTCACGTACCCTGCGTCCATGATCCCGCAGCTTGTGGACATGCTCGATGACAAAGGCCTCGACTTCATCACGACGAACAGGCTGAATATGATGGAAAAGGGTTCGATGAGCGCGAAGCACAGGTTCGGGAACTGGGTCCTGTCGATGACTTTCAGGATCCTTTTCCATGTCAAGGTCAAGGACTCGCAGAGCGGCATGTGGGTGTTCCACAAGTCCATCCTCAAGGACCTCGACATCCGAAGCGATGGGATGTCCATGTCGGAGGAGCTGAAGATCGAGGCTTTCAAGAAGTTCAAGGCCGCCGAGATACCGATCAACTACAGGCCGAGAGTCGGCGATGTGAAGCTCAGCAGTTGGAAGGACGGCCTCGGGAACCTTAAGTATCTTTTCAAGAAGAGGTTCTGAGCATCATCTGGCGGGTTTCCTTCGCTTCTTCTTGTCCCCGAGATAGAGCTGCAGGTCGAACAGCAGGATCAGCAATCCGGGCAGCAACGCGACGAGCAGAGTCGCCGATATGGGCATCTCCTTCTGCGGAGCCTGGTGAACCTCGACCGTGATCGCAGTCTCGTTCGCATCGATGACGGCCAGCGCGTCCCCGAGCACTGCCCCGGATTTATGATCGACGACCTGCACATGCACAATGTCACCTATCTCCGCCTGGGAGGGGACGTCCAGGCTGAATCGGAGTGCTCCAGATACAGCTGCGTTGTCAAAAGTGGAGTTCTTCGTCGTGACCCTGACATCGAGATCTCGGGTCGAGTTCTTTCCGTTCTCGACGATCTGCACCTTGATATCGGTCCGCCCGAAAAGAATCACTCGAATGGTCGCATGCGCCTGCGCAACCGACCCGTTGATTGCATTTGCGGAGATCGTAAGGTGCCCCTCACCGCTGATGGTCGTGTGGTTGCCCAGACTTGAGGTCGAGCCCAGGTAGGACAGTCCGCCTGCCTCCTCCCTGAACGCCGAGGCATCGCTCGAATCGTACTGTCCCGGCCAGGTCAATGTCACGGAGTCCGGTTGCCCGTCCCCATTGCCATCATTGTACTCCAGCGCTGGGACCTGACTGCTGTAGTTCGTGGGTCCAGCATGTCTTGCTAGCCTCGCGAACAGGTACCAAGGTCCAGTGGCAAGCTGGAGATTGACATATCTATCGTCAGGAGATACCGTGGTCGGAGCATAGATTACCGCCCCAGTCGCTCGAGCCACATGTTCGCCATCCAATGGATTCTCGAGGTCGAACTTCTTAGCGACCTCGCCGGGAGTGGTCTTGGGCAGCG
>CALMQK010000223.1 GCA_937872085.1 uncultured euryarchaeote | reverse complement strand
CTGGATGACCCAGAACTCGGGAAGATCGAGCGACCGGGAGTGGACATGGGAAGGTGCATGTTCTGCGGATTGTGCGTGGAGGTCTGTCCGACGGTAGCGATTCACGAGACAGTCGAATACGAGCTTGCTGACAATGTCAGGGCGAAGCTCAAGTTCGACCCCAGGGAGCTCAGGGACGACAAGTACGCAGATTCAGTCGTCGAGGAGCGGGTGAAGCGCACCATCCCCGTCCTCGACCTCGACAAGTGCACGGGCTGCGAGAAGTGCGCCGGAGAGTGCCCCGGGATGTGCATCGCGATGATGCCAATAGAAGCGGCGGGAAGGTCGAAGCCGGAGTTCACTCTCGCCGGATGCACCGCTGAGGGGAATTGCGCGGTCAGCTGCCCCGAGAAGGCGCTGACCATGAAAGATGTCTACGAGTCATACTTCGATATGCCGGAACCGAAATTCGCCCTCAAGAAATGCACGGGCTGCGGAGCGTGCGTGCGCGCGTGCCCTGCAGACGCCATCTACATGATGGAGATGCCTGGAACCGGCAAACCGACAAAGGATGGCAAGCCGGGCAAGAACAAGAAGCGGGCGGTATTCGTGTTCGAGAAGTGCGTCGGGTGCGGGAAATGCTTCAGGTCCTGCAAGTTCGACGCCATCGAGATGGAGGGGGTGGAAGAATGATATTCGACTGGGAGTTGTTCGCGTTCGTCTTCCTTGCGGGGGCGGCGCTCGTCTCCGCGCTCATGGTCATCGAGGCCAAGGAGATAATCCACAGCGTGATCTACCTCGCCTCCTGCTTCATCGCGGTGGCGGCCCTGTACATCATGCTCAGCGCCGAGTTCGTCGCCATCATCCAGATACTGGTCTACGTGGGCGCGGTCATCGTTGTGATACTCTTCGGGATCATGCTCACGAGGCGCGAGATAAAGGAGAGTGAGAAGAGATGAGACCCGGGGTGACCAGGGGCATCGCGATACTCGCTCTCGCGCTCATATTCGTCGGGGTGATGATGTCCGTCCATTGGCCCCAGGTCGGCCAGGACCAGCAGCCACCGACCACCGAAGAGGTCGCAAAGACGCTCTTCGGTGAGGACAACAACTCCGGCTACGGCCTGGTAATGCTCCTCATCGGCCTCCTGCTCCTGGTCGCGCTCCTGGGCGGAGTGTTCCTCGCGAAGGAGGAGAAGGAATGATAACCATCGAGTACTGGCTCATCCTCAGCTCGCTCCTGCTCGCGATCGGCGCCTATGGCGTCCTCACGAGGAAGAACGCCATCGTCGTGCTCATGTCCATCGAGA
>CALMQK010000222.1 GCA_937872085.1 uncultured euryarchaeote | reverse complement strand
GACATCCCCTCGCGTCACAACGCCTACAATCGTCCCCTTGTCCACGACGGGGACCGTGATGATCCCTTTTTGGACCATCTTCCCAATGACCTCGTTCAACGTCATTTCGGGACCGACGGTATCGACATCCTGCGACATGACTTCCTTGACTGGCTTCATGCCGACCTCGTTGTACGCATCTATTATCTCCCGCTGTGTGACCTCTTCCTGGAAAGCTATTCCCAGAGAAGATATCGAGGGGTAGATCAGCCTAAGGTCCTTCTTGGTCGTCTTGAGCGATTTGAGCACGTCTGCCTCGCTGAACATGCCCACGATCCTCTGGCCATCCACGACCGGGACCCCCGAGATGTTCTTCACGGCCAGCAAGGCAGATGCATCCTTCACGAGCGTATCCGAGGTCACGGTTATGACGGGTTTTGACATTATCTGCTTTACCTTCAACATGCTTCTCTCCGTGAGCATCAACAGGAAAGCTATAAATGTTTTCGGCAGGTTGTAGCATCTGACAACGGGAAACATCCAGGTGCGCATATGCAATTGAAAATGAAGCCGATAAGCGACATCGAGCTCGACGAGAGCATGAAGGTGAAGGAACTAACGACCCAAATGCTCGCATCGGGGGGGTTCACGGCCAAGAAACTGGGGGTTGCGTGCGACATCGTCAGGAAGATGTTCCGTGAGAAACAGTGTACGATCTTCCTCTCCTTCCCCGCATGCATAATATCGACAGGGACCCGGGGAGTCATACGGAAGCTGGTCGAGGAGAAACTCGTGGACGTCATCGTGACCACCTGCGGCACGCTCGACCACGACCTGGCAAGGGTGTGGAAGAAGTACTATCACGGCGAGTTCCTGATGGATGATGTCGACCTTCACAGAAGAGGCATCAACCGATTGGGTAACATCCTGATCCCCAACGACAGCTACGGGATCGTGCTCGAGCAGAAGATGCAGCCGATACTCAGGGACATCTACAGCGAGGGGAAGAAGTCCCTCAGCAGCCGCCAGTTGGCATACGAGTTCGGCATCAGGCTGAACGACAAGAAGTCGATACTATACTGGGCGGCGAAGAACGATATCCCGATATACGTGCCTGGCATCACGGACGGGGCGTTCGGGTCGCAGCTCTGGCTTTTCAAGCAGCAGCACAGCGATTTCAACATCGACATCCTCAGGGACGAGCAGGAGCTGTCGGACATCGTGTTCACGGCCAAGAAGACTGGAGCTATCATGATCGGCGGTGGGATTTCCAAGCACCACGTGATCTGGTGGAACCAGTTCAGGGGAGGCATGGAATATGCCGTCTATCTGACCACGGCAGAGGAGTGGGACGGCTCCCTTTCAGGAGCGAGAATAAGAGAGGCGGTCAGTTGGGGAAAGGTTAAGGAGGATGCGCAGTACATCACGGTCGAGGGCGATGCCACGATCACGCTTTCGATGCTAGTGGGTTCTGTCCTGGGTGAGAGCCGGCCAGCAAGACATTAATATCGAGGACGAAAATACTGACATTGGATCCAAGGTGGACGAAAATGCCTCCAAAGGAGACTGGCCCTGAGATACCGTCGACGCAGGATCTCGCGGCATTCGCAAAGGAGTACTACAAATCGTACATGGAGGTCATCGAGGAGAAGAAGCCCCAGACCTTCCCGAAGTTCGCTCAGGAGGGACCATACCGGATAAGGTCGTACATTCTCCCGAACGGGTGCATCTGCATGGTTTTCAACACAGCCACCGAGTTGCAGGTGGAGGGTGGGGCGAAGGATTGGGACGAGGTTCAGGAGATCGTGGTCAAGGGGGTAGACCACTTCTCCGGATTCTACCCGTTCGAAGGGCGTTCCCTAGGGGATTGGAACAAGAGGGGCAAGAAGGACGCCCTGAGGGACCTGAGGCTCCTCGACAAGTCCGAGCTCGGCAAAGCCGGGGCGGAGCTTGAGATGATCATAGAGAACGTCTCCAAGATGGTCAAGTTGAACGTATGGCTGAAAGAGGGGATATACAAGGGGACTGAGACAATGGACGGGCTCAGGAACCTAGAGTCCAGGCTCAAGGGCAGCTTCCCGACGGTCGACGCCATCGCCGCGAAGAT
>CALMQK010000221.1 GCA_937872085.1 uncultured euryarchaeote | reverse complement strand
TGGCTATCTTGAGCTCCGGGAAGTTGACACTGATGTCGCAGAGCCTCAGCCCGTGCGCCGCGAGATCCCTCTTCTCCATCGCATTCACGAGGATCTCCCGAGACATCTTCTCGTATCGCGCGAACTCGTCCTTGGTCATGCCTGAGAGGCTCACCTCTGGCTTCCCGCTGAGGAACTCGAGGACGTCCCCCAGGAACGCATACGGGATTCCGCATACCCTGAAGGCCTCCTCCTTGGTCACCGGTCTGCCGTTGGCGTACTCGAACTCAAGGACGGATCTGGAGTAGTCCTCTATCTTGTTCTTCCGAATATCCTCCTCTGCCTGCTTCCTGCCTTCGCCGGCGGCCTCGAAGTAGGGGTCGATGCTCAACGCATGGTCGAAGCATCTCAACGCCTGTTCCGCTCGGCCAAGAGCGGACAGGGCCTGTCCCTTCGCCTTCCATGCTTCCTTCTCGTTCGAATCAAGGCCTATCGCCCTGTCGTAGGAGCTCACGGCCTCCTCGAGCAAGCCCTGCTTCTCCATCGCGAAACCCTTGCTCATCCATATCTTCGGATTGGAGCTGTCAAGATCAAGCGCCTTGTCGTAGCAGGCGATGGCATCCTGGAACCTTCCCATCTCCAGCTGCAGAAGGCCGAGCCTGTACCAGGAGGACTGGTCCGTCTGGTCCGTCTCCAGCGCCTTCCCGTAGGACCTCGCGGCCTCCTCCTTGTTGCCCATCGCCTCGAAACCCTTGGCCCTGCTCTTCCAGAGGTCCTTGTCGGTCGAGCCCAGCTTCACGGCCTGGTCGAAGCTCTGGAGGGCCTCTGGTACCCTGTTGAGCTTGAGAAGCGCCATCCCGAGGTACTTCAACGCGCCCGCGTCGGAGGGAGCGAGCCTCAGCGCCTCCCCGAACGAGCTCAGGCTGTCATCGAACCTCCCGAGGCTCGCGAGCGCTCTCCCCTCGTTGGTGTGGAACTCAGCGACGTTTGGAAGTATCTTGATCGACTTCTTGAAGTCAGAGAGCGACTCGTCGAACCTTCTGAGCTCCAGGTACGCCTTTCCCCTGTTGTTCAGCACGAAGGGCTGGTTGGAGTCGAGCTTTATGGCCTGCTCAAAGGCTTCCGCTGCCTGTGCGGGATTTGCAGCGCCCAGGAGCAGCAACCCCTTCCTGTTCAACAGGAAGATGTCCTTGGGGTCCAGGTTGAGGGCCATCTCATAGCTCCGCAGAGCTTCGTCGGTCCGGGCGAGCTTCTCGAGCGCGCTCGCCCTGTCCGCCAGTGCGTTCTTGTTCTTCGGGCTGAGGCGTAGGATGTGGTCACACGCATGGACGACATTCTCCGAGTCGTCCATTGAGATGAGCGCCATCTTCTTGAGCTCCAGAACGTCGAGGTCGTCGGCTTCCAGCTCGAGCGCCTTGTTGAAGCAGACCAAAGCCTCTGTCGGTCTCTTGATGAACAGAGATGCGCTGCCCTTGTCAACCAACGCGTCCCTGTCCTTGGGCGAGATCGTCAGGATCTCGTTGCATACCTGCACGACTTCTTCGTTGAGCTTCAATGATTTCAGGAGGTCCTTCTTCGTGTTCAGCACTGGCAGGTTCTTCGGTGAGGTCTTGAGTGACTCGTCGTAGGCTGCCAGTGCCTCACGCGGTCTGTTCAGCTTCGTAAGCGTCAGACCTTCCCTGATCCTGAGCTCCGGGTTCGTCGGGTTGAGTTTGATCGCTTCCCTTATCGAACCCAGTGCTTCCTCGCGTCTTTCAAGCCAATCGAGAGCCACCGCTCGCTGGAACCAGACATCGGGGTCCCGCGGGTCGAGCTTCAGCGCATGTTCGTACGCCATCAGGCCCTCCTCGTACCTCTTCAGCTCGATCTGTGATCGACCCATGGTCGCGTACGCGATCTTGTCGCCGGGGTCGAGCTCCACCGCCTTCGCATAGGACTTGATCGCGTCCTCGTAATCCTTCGAGTAGAAGCCCGCATCGCCCTTGATCCTCCAGAGCGCGTGGCTTGCGGGCGCGACCAGGAGACCCTGCTTCGCGTAGTCGACGGCCTCCTTCGGCTTTCCGACCCTGAGGAACATCGCCGCCATGTTGTAGTAGATCTCCTGGTTCGTCGGGTCGTGCTTGAGGGCGAGCCTGTACGCCGCGGAGCACTCGTCGAACTTCTCGGCCCTGTCGAGTGCCACCGCCTTGTCGAAGTGCGCCGCCTTGTTGTTACCGTCCACTGTGATTATGCGATCGCACACGCCGATGACCTGGTCATCGCGCTGCAGTTGCTTGTAGGCGTCTTTGAGGCTTTCCAAGATGGGCAGTTCGTCCGGGCGGGATTTAAGGACCCTCTCGAAGGTCTTCACTGCGTCCTGGGGCCTCCCGGATTTCAGCTGAGCCACTCCCTTGTCGTGCAAGGCCTCGAGGTCGTTGGGATCGGTCTCGAGGATCCTTGTGCACCAAGCAACGACGTCCGCGTGTCTGCCGAGCTTGATCAGGCACTCCTTCTTGAGGTTCATTGCCTCCTTTGATTTCGGCGCGATGGTAAGCGACGCCTCGACGAAGGTCAATGCTTCGTCCACCCTGCCCATCGAGAAGAGGGACCTTCCCTTGTCGAACAACGCTTCGTGGTCATGTGGGTTGAGGATCAGGATCCTGTCGCACGCGCTTATCGCATCGGGGAACTTCTTAGCACTGATGAGCGTCTTCTTCTTGTTGACCAGCACAGTGAGATCGTTCGGGTCGACCCTCAGAGCGTTGTCGAATGATTGTACAGCATCGTCGTACATCTCCGACTCCTCCTGCAATACCCCGAGCTCGTTCCACACGGTCTTGTTTCCCTGATCGATCGCCGCAGCTGCCGAGAAACTCTTCATCGCCTCTTCTCGGAGGCCCAACTTATGTTGTATCCGCCCGAGGTTGTCAAGACAGTAGACGTCCTTCGGGTCCAGCTTCAGGGCGGCCGTCAGGGACCTAACCGCCTCTTCGCCCTTGCCTGCGAAGTTGAGCGCAGTGGCCCGTCCGACCCAGAGCTCCTTGTCTTTCTTGTTGATCTCTATCCCGTCTTGGTAGGTCTTCGCAGCGTCATCGTACCTCTGTAGCTTCGTGAGGGTGGACGCCTTTCGCTTGATCAGGTCCACGTCATCCGGAGTGTGTTCGAGTATCTTGTCGTAGGTCCTTATGCCGAGCGGGTTGATCGTCAACGCCTTCGTGTAGCTGCCGATTGCTCCGCTCACATCACCTACGGCGTTCAGGGTCTCCCCCAGCGCGACCCACAGGTCCTCGGATTGAGGTGCTGTGGCGACGGCATTCTTGAGGGAAGCAACCGCCTCATCCTTCATGCCGAGCGCAAGTGCCGCGCGTCCGGCAACGCCCATCGCCT
>CALMQK010000220.1 GCA_937872085.1 uncultured euryarchaeote | reverse complement strand
ACCACCTTCTTCGCCCAACCTGGACCAGCAACTTCCATGGACACCTACATATCGCAAGATTTCCCGAACAACAACTACGGCAACAGCCCGATTCTGGACTTCAATTCCAAGACGGGAGCCCTGAAACGCCCGCTCCTGTACTTCGACGTTGGATCGATCCCGTCAAATTCCACGATTGCCAATGCCACCCTCTGGCTTTGGGTGAAGACTGGTCAAAACTCGGCCTTTGACTTCTCAATCCACGCACTGAACAGCACCTACGGCGAGCTGGGCGCTGACTGGACACACTACATGACAGGTAGCCTGTGGAACATTTCTGGAGGGGACTATTCCACGGCCTCCTATTCGCAAGGACAAATGACAAACACAGTCGGATGGCACGGGTACGAAGTCGGCGCCCTGGTCGAGGCATGGGTCAGCTTGACGCTCCAGAATCGAGGACTCATGTTTGTTGCCGCATCGACGGGCGGAAGCACAGACAAGCAGGTTGTATCCTCAGACGACGCTACGAATCACACACAGTGGCCCAAACTCCTCGTGAACTACACAATGAGGATCGGTCCCGGAGACCTCGAATCTCAGGCGATTGGCCCGGGGACGAACGCAACTTTCACAAGCGTGAACTGGTCAAGTTCCGTCAAATCGCTAGCGACAGATGAATTCAACAGCAACTCGCTCAACCCCAGATGGTTCTGGATCAATGACCCGAGAACCACGGGCGGAACTGTTGACGTGAACTTGACCCGCCCTGGGTGGCTGCGAGTCGTAGGGGGCCCCGACACATACACCGGTTCGGTGATACTCAAGTCCAATTACCTCTGTCAGAACATCACAGGCGATTTCACTTCGACGACCCGCCTCGATGAGCGGTTCACCTTGAACTCCATGGGTGCAGGCATGGTGCTCATCTTCGATCAACACAATTGGGTGGCGATAGTCAAGTTCGGCTCGGGTGCCAGCGGGAAGCTCTGGGCCATTCCTTTCCAGGATGACGTGGCCCTCTCTGGCCCCATAGTAGGCTGGTCCAGCATGACGATGGTCTACCTGGGAATTGACAAGACGAGCGCTGGAGCACAGCTGAACTACAGCGCTGATGGGATCACCTGGAACAACTTGTACACATACGTGCCGGTCCACGCATTCGCGAGCCGCGTCACTGTCGGGCTCGAAGTCTACTCGAGCACCGCCACCAACCCGATTGTCTTCTTTGACTATTTCAGAGTCAACCCGTTCGTAGACCAGACGACACTGCTGGTCAAAGCCCGGCTGGGCGACTCCACTTCTCTCGCGGACCCATCATGGACGTCCTGGAGCGCGCCACTCCCTTCGGGGGGCGTCGCGCTGACTGGGACCGCGAAGTATCTCCAGTACTCCGCGCACCTCGAGTCCGAGAACGACTGGTTCTCACCGGCATTCTCGGGGATCGAGGTCCACTACAGCCGATACGCACCTGACGGAGTAGTGGCCACGCTTGAAAAGACAATCCCACTCCTGAAAAGGTGGGTCAGCGTCCGGACCTTCGAGGACTACTTCGGCGGAATGGTCACCTACAACTACAGCACGGACCACGGCTCCCACTGGACCGAACTCATCAATAAATGGCCGAACTCGGTCACTTCCACCTCTAAATCAATGATCATCAGGGCGTTCATGCACACCGACGACACGC
The DNA here is from genome assembly GCA_937872085.1 of uncultured euryarchaeote. GTDB lineage: Archaea > Thermoplasmatota > Thermoplasmata > UBA10834 > UBA10834 > COMBO-56-21. Next base: position 1,461 of record CALMQK010000220.1, on the reverse strand, counting down.
TTTCCACTCCTCGGCTCAATCTCATCAATGCAACCTATGCCATGAGCCCCGCGGCATTCTACATCTCCGCCCCGTCCAGGGTGGGCGCTGGCGTTCCATTCCAGATCACTGTGATGGCCAAGGACGATCTCAACAACACCATCCCCTGGACTGGGGACGTCACGCTCCACGCGATGGACTCGACAGGCACATCAGACGCGTCTTCGGAGCTTGGCATCACGACCATCTCTATCAGCGGCTCGGGATCGAGCGCCCTGTTGGAGACCTACCTCACCGCCGAGACGTTCAGAATAATGGCGAGCGCTGGAACGTCCACCGGACTCGGGAACCCGATACAGGTCACGCCTGGTCCCATCGCCAGCATCTCGATATCCCCCTCGATCAGCTCCATGGACGAGAATACGAGCAGGGACTTCACCGCGACCGCCTACGATGAATACAACAATGTGAACACGACTGCGACTTTCAGCTGGTCTGTGGACAGTGTTCTTGGGACCATCAACGCCTCCAGCGGCCGGTCCGTGAGGCTCTCGGTCGGCGCTCCGTCCGCAGGCGGGAACCTCACCGTCAGTTCATCGAGCATAACGGCCTCGTTGAGAATCACCGTCGCACTCCAGAAATTCCCACCGACAATACTTCCGATCCCGCGACAAGTACAGGACGAGGACCATGGTTTCTGGCAGCTCGACCTGGCACCTTTCATCTCGGACCCGGATGACGCGTCCTCTCAGCTGCGATACAAGGTGAGCAACGAGACCATCGTCACCGTCCAGGGAGGACCCGGCGCGCTCATGATAACACTCGGCACACTGCCGAACTTGAATGGGGTCGACTATCTCAACCTGGTCGTCACGGACCCATCAGGACTGAGTGCACGAGCAACGGTAGTCGTCGAGATAAGGCCCGTGAACGATGCTCCGACCATAAACTCGATCGACCCACTGGTGGTCCACTACGCAGTGCCCTACATCTACGCGATGAGACACTATGTGCATGATTTGGACACGCCGATCGACCAGCTGGTCCTCTCCGTCGACTCGGCCAACGCCCCGTATGTGCTGGTAGACGGCCTGACGCTCACATTCATCTACCCAGAGAGGTTCAACGGAACAACGCAGCTCGTGGGGGTCACAGTCTCCGACGGACTACTGAGCAGCTCGACGACCATCCAAGTGACGATATCGTCCGATCAGGTCCCGATCATCACCAATCCACTCCCTGATGTGACGCTTGACCAGGGGTCCAGCCTAATCAACGCATTCGACCTCGACCAGCACTTCAGGGATCCGGACTTGGATGTGCTTTACTATGCCTTCGGCAACACGCGCGTCGGGATAGACATCCAGTTGAACCACACCGTCGACTTCCACGCCCCCAATGACTGGTCCGGCGTGGAGTACGTGACATTCAGAGCGACGGACTCCAAAGGAGCGAGGGTCGAGTATACCATCACCGTCACCG
>CALMQK010000219.1 GCA_937872085.1 uncultured euryarchaeote | reverse complement strand
GCTCGTCACCACGAGGAACCCGAGCACCCCCGCGAGGGCGCTGATGCCCAGCCTGGCGAGGAAGATGAAGACCGAACTCCCGATCATCGCACCCACGAAACCGGCGATGAACCCGACGAGGAAACTGCCTCCCAGGGCCGAGCCGAAGGTGAACCCCAGCAACCCCCCGACGATCCCGCCGATGAAGGACATCACATGCCTCCACACGGACCTGCCAGCGAAGGCAAGCGCCAATCCGATCAGGAGCAGCACGACGGCTATCGCCATCAGCAACTGGTCGCTGAGAGTGAAGCTCAATCCTGGGACCAGTTCCAGCTGAACCCTAGCCATCATCGTCGACAATATGCGCGCCATCAGGATTAATCATTTGTGCAAGATGTGTCAAGACTTATCTAATCGTATGCACCATGCAAGCCAGATGATATGCGGCGTCGATGAGGCCGGAAGAGGGCCGGTCATAGGCCCCTTGGTCGTCTGCGGCGTCTGCGTCGAATCCGACGAGGGCCTCAGGAGACTGAATGTCCGGGACTCGAAGAAGCTCTCGCCCGCGAGACGGGAGGAGCTCGCCCCGGAGATACGCAAGATAGCTCGGGTCGAGATCGTCGAGGTGCCCGCGGAACAGATAGACGGCCTCAGGGAACACATGAGCCTCAACACGCTCGAGGCGAGGATCTTTGCGTCAATCATCGATTCGCTCTGCCCGCAGACTGCGTACGTCGATGCCGCCGATGCGGACGAGGAGAAGTTCGGCAGACTCGTGAAGAGCTCGCTCACACGCGAGGTCGTTGTCGTCTCCGAGCACAAGGCTGACGACACATATCCAGTCGTGTCGGCCGCGTCCATCATCGCGAAGGTCCAGAGGGATGCGCGCATCAGGGAGATCGAGGCGGAGATCGGCGAACCGATTGGCTCCGGCTACACCTCCGACCCCGAGACCATATCCTTCCTCGAACGGTGGACCAAGGCAAAGAGATCGTTCCCCCCGCACACGCGGAAGTCTTGGCTGACCTCCCAAAACATAATGATGATGAACCATATGCGGAGGCTTGACGAGTTCGAGGGATGACATGGTCGAAGAGGCTCTGAGAGACGCGATCGCCAAGTTCAACAAGAAGGCCGAGACCGACCCGAAGCTGGCGAAGGAGATCTCTGGCATGACCCGGGTCATACAGTTCGAGATCACCGA
>CALMQK010000218.1 GCA_937872085.1 uncultured euryarchaeote | reverse complement strand
CGACGATGACACGGGTGAGGTGACGATAGAGGCGCTCTCGCCTGGCCTGGTCATAGGGAAGCACGGCGCGGTCCTGAACGAGATCAAGAAGGAGATCGGCTGGGCACCCAAGGTCGTGCGGGCGCCTCCGATACCGTCGAAGACCGTGAGCGACATCAGGAACTACCTCAGGAAGACTCAGGAGGAAAGGAAGGAGTTCCTTAGGAAGGTGGGAAGACGCCTCATGCGCCAGCGGCTCAACGAGGAGACCTGGCTCAGGATAACGGCCCTTGGCGGTTACAGGGAGGTCGGAAGGAGCGCCACGCTCCTCATGACTCGCGAGAGCAAGATACTGATCGACTGCGGCGTGGCCGTGTCCGCTGAGGACGGGGGCTCCACCCCTTACTTCAGCGCCCCGGAGCTCCAGCCGATGGACTCGATCGATGCGGTCGTGATCACGCACGCGCACCTCGACCACATGGGGCTCGTCCCAGTGTTGTTCAAGTACGGATATGACGGACCGATCTACTGCACTCCCCCTACGAGGGACATGGCTTCACTGCTTCAGCTGGACTACATCAAGGTGGCGGTGGGCGAGGCGAAGAAGCCCCCGTACGAATCGGAGCACATAAGGGCCGCCGTCCTGCACACGATCCCGCTCAAGTATGGAGAGACCACGGACATATCGCCGGACGTCAGGCTGACCTTCCAGAACGCAGGGCACATCCTTGGCTCGTCGATAGCGCACTTCCACGTGGGGGACGGACTGTACAACATCGCGTTCACTGGTGACATGAAGTTCGAGAAGTCCTGGCTGTTCAACGCCGCCGTCAACAAGTTCCCGAGGCTCGAGACACTCGTCATGGAATCGACCTACGGAGGCTACCACGACATGCAGCCGAGCAGGCAGGACGCCTCCAACCAGCTCAAGGAGACCGTCCGGGCGGCGCTATCCCGTGGAGGCAAGATCCTCATTCCAGTCTTCGCAGTAGGAAGGTCACAGGAGCTCATGCTCGTCCTGGAGGATATGATGAGGAACCACCAGATCCCGAAAGCACCCGTCTATCTGGACGGCATGATCTGGGAAGCGACTGCGATCCACACAGCATACCCGGAGTATCTGAACAGCCAGCTCAGGACACAGATATTCCAGATGGGGGAGAACCCGTTCCTGTCAGAGATATTCAAACGAGTGGACAGCGGCGAGATGAGGGAGCGCATCTGCCACGACCCCGAACCGTGCATCGTCCTAGCGACGAGCGGCATGATGAACGGCGGGCCGGTCATGGAGTACTTCAAGAACTGGTGCGACAACGAGACGAGCACGCTCGTCTTCGTCGGTTACCAGGGCGAAGGGACGATGGGCCGGAAGATACAGAAGGGATGGAGCGACATCTCGCTCCAGGACAAGGGGAAACCGCTGACGCTCCACATGAAGATGGATGTCGAGACCGTCGATGGATTCTCAGGCCACTCCGACCGGAGACAGCTGGTCAACTTCATCAGCACCCTCGAACCCAGGCCAGAAAGGATAATAATCGGCCATGGGGAGGATTTCAAGTGCTCGGATCTTGCCAGCACGCTCTACAAGAAGTTCGGCATAGAGACGAGGGCTCCTCTGAACCTGGAGACTATCCGCCTGAAGTGAACTAGGCCCTGACCCGCATCTTCGCGTTCTTATCGCCTATCAGCACGACCCTGCTGTCCTCCCTCTCGCCCAGCAGCTCGAGGGAGAGCCTTTTCGCCAGTCTCGCTGAGAACTCGCGGACCGACGCATGGGAGGGCATGTTGTCCATCGTCATCCGGGTCCTGGAGTCACCGACAAAGACATATCCTTTAGGTTCGATAAAAATCGGGTCGGCGAGTTCGTCCAGACGGGCGTAGTCCTCCTCCCAGCCCATGTTCCAGTCCTTCACCAGCGTGTGCCTGATGACAGTCCTCGTGGACAACGACGGCAGGAGCTCCAGGGTCTTCATCAGATTGCTCCACGCGCTTGGGAACTGAGGCACGCATAGCCGCTTGAACAGGTCTTCGTTCGGCGCGGCGACGGTCACGTAGAGCTGGGTGGGCATGGTCGAGAGGTTCTCGATCGCCTTTGGGACAGACCCGTTCGTGACGAGGAAAGTGGTCATCCCCTTCCTCTTGCACAGCCCTATGAACTCCCCCAGCTCCGGATACAGCGTCGGTTCGCCAGATAGGGAGATTGCGACCTGGTTAGGGCTCCTAGCCTCCTTCCACAGCTCGGGAACACATCGCTCATCCCCTTTGAACCCGGACACCAGCAGCCGCTGCTCCGCGAGGCACTTCTCTAACAGCTCCTCAGGTTCTGGATATCCCGATTGGTCGAAGCCCGTCATTCCGTGAAATCTCCAACAGAACAGACATCTGTAGTTGCAGACGTTGACCGCGGGCGTCATCTGGAGGCATCGGTGCGATTGGATCCCGTAGAACTCCTCTTTGTAGCATGGCCTCCCGTAGATGAGCTTCTGCCGCATCCAGTGACAGAGCTTCACCGCTCCGCTTTCACCTACCAGCCGGTATTGCTGCCTCACCAGATGTTCTTTCACACTTGGATCCAAGGATGAGACCTCTCAGAATTCTCCAAGACCGCCACGCCTCCGCGACGGTCCTGCATCTCCCTTTGCATTGGGCTTGGATGTTTCATCGCCCTGGACTTGCGATACTATCATCTGGACTCGGTCTGAATCGGGTTCTTCACCCAGGAGAAAGGCGATGTCGCCCTCGTCAAAGGCGAGGTCCCGGCTGAGTTTCACGAGAAGCTGGCTATCGTTCTTGGCCAGTATCGATAGATAGGGCAACATCGACTCGTTCATCTCCCTCTTGGAGGTATGGAGGAACTCCACCATCTTGCTGGTGATGGATTCCCGGGCGGCGCGCGGCCCCTTCGATCTGGAAAGGAGTATGAAGTACCCCGGAAACCTGTAATTGTAGACGTTCGGTCGCGGACCGTGCCTCCTGGAGAGTGCGACCCCGCCGGTCATCAGCTCTTTGGCGTAAGACCAGAACCCGTAGTATTGGTGTCTCCTCGTCCTCCCGAGGTAGATATCGGATCGGGAGAGCGCGTCGAACGCCTCGGCCATATCCTCTGGATGGGGCATCTCGGGCGGGATCGCTTCCTCGATCCACTTCTCCAGGTCGTCTGGGGTCTCGTCGAGGTCGAGGGTTGCGTCGCGGGCCTCTCTTGCGGTCCCGGCCCCGAACATCGCCCGGAGGGACTCGTCCAGCTCCTTCTTCTGGTTCCTCTTGCCCATCGCGAGAGCGTCTTCCGCACCTATGACCATTTTCCCTTCCACCATCATCTGAAGGTCGTTCACGGCGGCTCGCATGTCGCCCCCAGAATTCTTCGCGATCTGATCGAGGATGTCCTCGGAAATCGTTACGTGTTCCTGATGGGCAATCGACGCCAAGGCCTTGACGACCGACCTCTGCTCCAGGCTCCTGAAAGTGATCTTCTCAGTCAGAGTCTTGACCGCGGATGCCTTCCTGGTGAGCTCGTAGTAGTCGTTGACGATCAAGATGATCGGCTGTCCAGATTCACGGATCGTCTCCACTATGGCTTTGGCTCCGCCATAGTCCTCCCGTCCGAATAGGTTGTCTGCCTCGTCGAGTATGACCAGTTTCCTGTGACCCTGATTCGACGAGAGGAACTCCCCGGTCGGAGAGAAGGTCTGCCCTGCCGATCCCAGGCCGGCAACCTTCTTGATCGATGCGGCATTTCTGTGGTCTGAGGCATTCATCTCTATGGCATCCCAGCCCATGTCGCTGGCTAGAGCCAGTGCAGCGCTGGTCTTGCCCGTTCCAGGTTCGCCTTGGAGAGTCAACGCCTTGATGCGCGGCACCCCACTCTTCCATGACTCGCCCCAGCGTCTCATCGCATTCGCTGCCGCTTCATTGCCGATGATCTGCGACAGGGACTTCGGCCGGTACTTCTCGGTCCACTCGTCCTGCATCAAACAACGAAAGCTCCGGCCGGTATTATAGACTAATCCGCAGATTGGGAGAAAGTGCACGCATCCGACAGGAAAAGAATGCGTTTCAGCACTGAGAGATAAAAGTTTAGCTAGAAATCATCTTCAGTAAATTAGTATACCATCTAGCTAAACATCACTCTGACAGCACGAAGGAGCTCGTGTGATTCGAGGCGACGGGCGCTTCCACCTGTCCCTGCTCTACACCGTTCGTCTGCGAGACACCAGTCTCGCCCATCCCAGGCAGCGGATGCTTGGAGTACTCCTCCTTCCTGTCGTCGATGTCCATCGTGAGATAGATTGCCGTGACCTCGATGCTGGAATGCCCAAGGTTCTGCTGGAGCGTGCGCAGATCGATGCCCGACTTCAGCGCCTGCACTGCATGAGTGTGTCTGAGAACGTGCGGATGCCTTTTATCCTTATCCAGACCGGCGATCTCGCCGTATTTTTCCATGAGTCGTTCCACCTGTCGTCTGGACAGCGCCCCGCGTTTGTTGGACACGAACAAAGGATCCTTTCGGATCTTGCGCGTACCAATGTAGTCGCGCAGCATCGTCTTGGTCCAGCTGTTCACAAGGGGAACCTTCCTTCCTTCCTCGTGCCTCTTCGCCTGTTGTATCGTGATCTCGCCGGCCTCGAGCTCCACGTCACCAATTGTCAAGGCTGTTAGCTCGCCGACCCTAATCCCCGTTTCGTAGAGAAGTTTGATTATGAGACGATCTCTCATTCGCTTTGGCGCCTCTAGCAGGGCTTTGAGCTCATCCTGCTTGAGATACTTTCGCATGGTCTATTCCCATCCCGCCGATCCGGACATCCTTCCGACGAATGTCCGACAAAGCATCGGTTTGTGTCTATATAAAAATGTCGCATTTTGGTCCCAAGATGCCCTTCGCCCCCTCCCGACCTTGTTTCCATCGGAAAAAGCGGCAACAAATACCCTATTTGTCGCCGTTTTTGATTTAGAGCTATGTTGACCCTCGATGCCCAGCCCTCGGAACGTGCTCAGTGAATGCTAAAGAATAGCACGGTCCGCTCGAAATATCGAAAAACCCCTTGACTTCCACTGCAAAATCCCGTTTTCGTGAGCTCGGATCGTCCTTTGCCCCCTGCGGGGGCAAGCTCAACCAGTCCATTATACCTGATAAATATACTTGTCATCCAAATATCAATCTTGACTATACCTTTATTCATTGAATCAATAATACCGTCCGACAAAGGCTGACAGATAGACACTGAGTAGCACGGCAAAGGTAGCGTGCTATGCTACAACATAGCATGTTGCCCACACGATTCCATGACATCCAGAGCAAGGCTGAGAAGGAAGATGATCGACCATTCGACCCTCAGGTTCCGGTTCTTCTCCAATGGAGCCAGGTATGTCAAATTTGCAACTTCTACATCACGGCTCGATATAGCTTGGCGGAGCAGCTGACCTGAGGCTGTCCCGATTGAAATGAACATCTGACATATCTTAGTAACCCAAGATGTAATTCAAAGTATAATGGATTAGCTTACAGCTAAATAGATGAGGAAACGCATCAGCAAAAGTGCATATCGAGGGTGATTTCAGGCTCGTCTTTGCTCCTCGATCGAGCTGCAAATCACGCAGGAATCATGAGAGAAAGACACTAAGATCCATACTGCGAAGACCATTCATTTGGGCACAGATGCATCAGGAGTGAGATGAGTCTTCGGAGCTGGCAATGTGCGCGTGAGAACGAGCGGACGAAAAAGGACAAGAACAAACCATGTGGAACCTAGCCAGCTATGCCTGAGAATATCTTGAAAAAAAGGACGACAGCGTCTCATCGTGTTGATGCTTGAGGGACGGTCGAGACACATGGCGGCGAGGTCCGATATCGAAAACGCACTGCAGTCCGCGATGCTGGCTTTAGCGAAACTCGGCAAGACGTGCGACGTGTCAGCGGAAGATATCGCCAAGTGGTTTGAAGCAGATACCCTGTACCCAGACACAACGCTCGATGAAGTGCTGAAGAACCCGTGGCTTGTTGTTCATGAGATCGTTGAAATCGATGCAGTCAAGAAGGCAGGTCTATTGCTCACGAAAGACGTGATAACCACCCACCCAGACGAAGTGGATCGAGCTCATTATGAGGCCGCGAAGATCGAACTGAAAATCGCGGCGAAGAACAAGGATGCGGCGCACTTGAGGGACAGGATTCCGGACATCCGAAACTGGAGCAAGGACCCTCAAGTCCTGCCAGAGATGAGAGCTAGATACGCACGGCTGTGCAGCGAAACGGAGCAGGCTCTGAGAACAATAGAAAATGAAGAATAATAATAAGTGGTTTCAGATCGGCTTCGACCCGGGGAAGGTTCGCTTACATCATGCCCGGAGGCATTCCGCCCATGCCACCCATTCCGCCTGGCCCTCCAGGTGGTCCGGACGGCATCGCGCCCTTCTTGGAGGCTATGACATCGTCGATCCTCAGGATCATCGATGCGACCTCGGTTGCGGATTCCAGCGCCTGGGTCTTCACCCTAAGAGGCTCGATGACCTTGGCGACGAGCATGTCCGAGACCTTTCCTTCCAGCACGTTCACTCCGAAATTCCTGCCGGCCTTCTTTGCATGGGCGTTCTTGAGCTCGATGACTATATCCATCGAGTCCATTCCGGCGTTCTCTGCGAGAGTCCATGGTATTATCTCGAGTGCTTCGGCGAAGGCTTCGATCGCGAGCTGCTCCCTGCCGCCGACGCTCTGCCCGTAGTCCCTCAATTTGATGGCGAGCTCAATCTCCGGAGCTCCACCGCCTGGGACCGCCACGCCGTCCTCGATGGCCACTGAGACCACCTTCAGGGCGTCGTGCAGAGCACGCTCGACCTCATCGACGACATGTTCCGTGCCACCCCTGACCAGGATGGACACTGCTTTCGGGTTCTTGCAGCCGGTCACGAATGTCATATCGGAATCCGCGATCTTCACTTCCTCGACCTGCTCCGCGGCTCCGAGTTCAGATTGCTTCAAGTCGTCCAGATTGGTGATGATCTTCGCGCCGGTCGCCTTTGAGAGCTTCTCCATGTCCGAGCGCTTCACCCTCCGAACGGCGTAGATGCCTTCTTTCGCAAGGTAGTGCTGGGAGAGGTCGTCGATCCCCTTCTCGCAAATCAGGACGTTCGCACCGGATTTCTTGACCTTGTCGACCATTTCTTTCAGGGTGCGCTCTTCCTCGTCCAGGAACTTCTGCATCTGAGCGGGATCTCTTATCTGGATCTTCGCCTCGACCTCTGTCTTCTTGATCTCGAGCGCAGAGTCGATGAGTGCTATCTTCGCGTTCTTCAGGACGCGCGGCATGCGTGGGTGGGTTCGCTCCTTGTCTAGAATGATCCCCTTGATGAGCTTGGTGTCTGCAACGGAACCGCCATGCTTCTTCTCTACCTGGATGTTGTCTATGTCGGCAGTCCACACGCCGTCGGATTTCTCGGATATCGACGTGACAGCCTCGACTGCGATTTCAGAAAGGATATCGCGCTCTCCGCCTACACCCTTTCCGGTCATGGCGGTGTTCGCGACGAGCCTCAGCATCTTCTTGTCCGTCGGGGAAACCGCGAAGCCGATGTTCTTGAGTATCTTCTGCGCCTCCTGCGCGGCCAACCTGAAGCCATTCGATATCACGGTTGGATGGATGTTCGCCTCGATCAGGGCTTCAGACTTCTTCAGAAGCTCTCCAGCGATCACGACCGCAGAGGTCGTGCCGTCGCCGCATTCGTTGTCCTGGGTCTTGGCGACCTCGACGACCATCTTTGCGGCGGGGTGCTCGATGTCGAGTTCCTTCAGGATCGTCGCACCGTCGTTCGTTATGACGATATCTCCCATGCTGTCCACAAGCATCTTGTCCATTCCCTTTGGACCAAGCGTGCTTCTCACGGCGTCGGCGACTGCTCTTGCGGCCATTATGTTGTTGTTGTGAGCGGTCTTGCCCCTCGTCGACTCCGTTCCTTCCTTAAGTATGATAATAGACTGGTTTCCTAGCATTGCTGTGCCTCCGGAGGTTCGAATATGATAGAGCTTCTATATAATCATTCCGCCAGCACAAATCGACCACTTGATTGACTGGCCAGCAAGGGGGTCCCGGCATGTCCTTTCCATGAACCATCATCTGGAAGGATGACCACGCGTTCGCGACGTTCAAAAAGCCTCTTCAAGAACTATCCCGGAACGACGACATTCCTCGATCAAGACCTTGCTTAGGCGCTCCGCATCCGCTGCCGTGTGGAGTGCTCCCGTCTCGATACCGGCGGATGAGAGCGCCTTTGCCATACGCTCAGAAGCCATCGGCTTCGGATTGTACTTGTCCCAGATGATCCGATGGACACCAGATTCACCTGCACGCCTCACCAGTTCGGCGATGGACCCTTTTGAATCGGAGAGACCACGGACGATCGGCGCAGCCATCAGGTATGTGGAAACACCCTCTCCTGAAAGCTTCTGCAATGCCCTGAATCGCTTGTCGGGTGTGGGGGCGCCGGGCTCGAGCAGCTTTGCCACATCCATATCTGCGCACCCTATGCTGATCCCGACCTCTGCGCCCGCCCATGATCTCAGGAGGTCCAGGTCGCGCAATATCAGATCGGACTTCGTGAGGATGCTGACTCTCGCCCCGTGCCTCTTGAGCAGAGCCAGGCAGCCCCTGGTGAGTTCGTATTCCTTCTCCAGGGGTTGGTACGGATCCGTCACCGTTCCGATGCCGTACACCCCCGCTGCGTGCCCTTTCTCAAGCTCCTTCTTCAGGCTCTGCACTATTCCAATCTTGACCTCCACTATATTCCCCCAAGAACTCGATGGTTCGAATCGGGTCACGTCCTGGGCGTAACAATAAGCGCAGGAGTGGGCACATCCTCGGTAAGGATTGATGGCCCAGTCCAGACCTGGGAGTTTCGACGGAGAGACCGCCCCTTTGCATTGTTTCAGGCGGACATCCACTGAAATCATCCCCACATGTCATCGACCCTTCTCTGGTAGAGGGCATCCTTGAGCACGGCGCTGTTCTTGATCCATCTTGACATCGGAATGTCCATGAGGGTCGAGATGTGGGTCAACGCCTCCTTGAGCGTGGCGAACTTCATGGGGGACGTCCTCAGTGCCGCCCTCACGTTCTCGCGCACGTTCCAGACACCGACTGGGAGTATGTATCCAGGATGGGATTCTCTCATTATTGAAACCCCGGCCTGTCTCCCTTCTTTCTGGAGGAGCTCATTGACCGCGAACCTCGCGGCATAGTAGCATCCGCCGATGCTCGCATAATTGGTCCTGCCGTCATAGAACTCCCAATCCGACATGATGGCGATCTTGTCCCCATACGGGTTCCACGCAGTGTTAGGGTACCACGCCTCGATGAGCTCGTACCTCCAGCTTGTCGGCAGCATGAGGATGGCCCAGCGGTTGTCCAGGCTCTGGGTCTCGTAGACCCTGTACTCGTTTATGAACGGCAGACTCTTCGTGGTCTCCAGCATGTGAAGCCCGAGGTTCGAGTCCACTGCCGTGATGCTCCAGCGCGTGGGAACGAAACGTCTCCTCTTGCCCACACCGAACGCACCGACGCTGAAGGCCCTCTGTATCTGCGAGATGAGGGTCCCGGATTTGTAGAGCGACACGACTGCTTCCCTCGCTTTGAGGTCGGTGTCGTAGAATGCCTTCTCAAGCCTGTCGTCGAACCTGTAGTTCGAGACGTCAAATCTGCTCAAAGGTGCTGAAGGCCCAAAGGGTTGGACGTCATCGTCCACCGTCAGCCTCCCCGCAGGTTTCCTTTGGAACTCCGCCACCACGTCCGGCGGGTCCTTTGCCAATGTGAGTTCCCTTGTCCTGGTGACCAGCTTGTCCGGGCTATCGACATCCCCCACATCGACCCTGTGCATCCCTCGGACGAGGTTCGATCGGAAATCTATGATGTCGTCGATAGGAAGCCCGACCCATTTCTCCGGGGTGTCCATGAGGGAGGTATCCCCATGGATTGGGGGAATCATAGGACCGATGGACACGCTCGGGTATCCTATCCTCCCGACGAAGACGCTTGGGGGGCATGCTCCGTCGAGCTCGAGGGTGTCGAACCTGTTCCTTAGTCTCGAAGACGAATAGAACCTTGCGATGACTGAACATCTCTCCTTCCCACAGAGCATCTTAGAGCCCTTGCAGTACACGCACCGCGAAGATCGAGCTGATACATTCTGCAAAGACAGTATCTCCTCGAACATCGAGGAGTTGTCCATCATCGAGTTGGATTTCTCGAAAAGCCCCAGGTCCATCCATGAAGTGCATCTGCATCACGGGCTTAAAAGCTGGTAGACCAGATACGTGAAAGTGCGCTCCTCCTCAAGGAACGTACGCCTGTTCGGACAAATGGGCCTCAAGATTGATATATCGACGCGCCAATCAGCGGAGGCGATTCGTCGGGGGGCGGTGCGCACAATGATGGAAGCAGTGATTTCACTCAAGATACCGCAGAACTGGATGAGTGAAATCCCGGAGAAGTATCCCGTCACGATAAAGGTCCTCGACAGGATCCCCTACTCCGAGAGAGGGGTCAAGGACCTAGTGGAGATCGCGGGCCCCCAGGACATAATGGACGAGGTTCTCAAGGACATCCGCAAGAATCCACTCGTGTCCAAGGTCGACACGACTATGACCGAGCGCGGGAAGATCGTGGGCGCGGTGACGACCGCAAGGTGCGACATCTGCAGGATCTTGACGGACTCGGATTGTTTCCTCATATCAGCCGAGACCAAGAGTGCTGGGAAGGTCGAGTGGACTCTGGTAATGAGCGACAAGGAAGTCCTCAAGGGGATATTCGATCGGCTGAAGATGAAGAGCGTCGTGGCAGAACTCGTCAAGCTGACGAAGATCGACGACAAGGAGAGCTTGACCGAACGCCAAGACAAGATAGCGCATGTAGCGTTTGATAGAGGTTATTTTGACTACCCGAAGCGCATAAGCCTGAGGGAGCTGGCCCGGATGTTCGAGGTGTCGCCATCGACCCTGTCCGAGATCCTGAGGAAGGGCCAAAGGAAGATAGTCCTTGACTACTTCAAGAAGCAGAGACAGCAACTGTGAACCATACTCGACCTGCGCTAACTTAATCTACAACGAGACAATAGACGGCACCAAGGGCAGCGAAGAAGAAATCAGAGCAGACAAGGGGACAATAGATGCCGACCGAGAAACAAGTCATATCGATTTTGAAAGAGGTAGTCGATCCGCACACCAACACCAGCGTGTACGAAATGGGCCTGATCTCGGAACTGAAAGTGACGAAGAACAGCGTGAGCCTGACATTCCGGCCGACATCACCCTTCTGTCCCCTCGGAACGCAGCTTGCGCAGAGCATCAAACACCGCCTGGAATCGCTGAAGGGCGTTACGAAGGCGGACGTGAAAGTGATCGGGCATGTCCACGAGGACCGGATAAACTGCATTCTCAAGGCATAGGACCTTTCTTCAAAGGCCCCCGACTACGACCCGAACTTCTTGGCTCTGTCTGCCATTCCGAGCATTATGGGCATCAGGTCCGTCCCCCTGATCCTTCCAAGAGCTCCAGTCGCCGCGGATATCTCATCGAAATCCTTCACTCCGTCGACCCTGCCGCCTCCGCCCGATATGGCGAGAGGGACCGGATCGGCACTGTGCTCCTTGATCGAGACTGGGGTCGAGTGATCGCAGGTGAGCGCCACTATCACGTGGTCCGGCAGGTCCTTCAGTATCATGCCCAGCATCATGTCGATGCTCTCCACGACCCTCACCTTCATCCTGAAATCCCCGTCGTGGCTCGCGACATCCCCCGCCTTGACATTCACGAAGACAAAATCATTCGTCTTCAGCAGGCCGAGCGCAGCCTCCGCCTTCGCCTTGTAGTCGGTATCGAGGCCGCCGGTCGCACCTTGCACATCTGGAACATCCATCCCCACCAGCCTGCATATCCCCTTTACCAGGGTCACGCCCGCCACCGCGGCGCACTTCATCCCAATCCGAACTCCCATGGGTTCGAGCTCGTTTATGCTCCCAGCGCCTCTAGGGAGGACTATGTTTGCGGGAGGAAGTCCTTTCTTCACCCTATCCTTGTTGACCGGATGATCCGAGAGGATGTCGAATGACCTCCTCACGAACTCATTGAGGACATCTGCTGTCTTCTTCGCCTTGGGAGCCAAGGGGGTCGATTGCCGTATCTTACCATCGTTGTGGGGATCGACATCCGATACCCGGTGGTCAAGGCCCGCGCCCTTCAGGACCAGGACCGCCCTGTGCTCCGACCCCTCCTTGAAGACCGCTGTGACTCCATCGATGCTCATCCCTGTCAAGGCCTGGGCGAGCTCGCTCGTCCCGGCCTTTATCCTGCCGGCCCTTCTGTCCTTGATCTTCATCGACTTGTCGACCGTTGCGAAGTTGCATCTGAATGCAACGTCACCCTTGAGGACCGCGATTCCGGCGCCCGCAGCTTCGATTGGGCCCCGCCCGGTGTATACTTTATAAGGGTCGTAGCCGAACAGCGCGAGATGGGCGGTGTCGCTCCCAGGAACGACGCCTGGAGCTATCACGTCCATCACGCCGTTCATCCCGTGCCTCGCCAGCGCGTCCATGGCTGGCTTTCGGGCGGCCTGGAGAGGCGTCTTCATGTCGAACTCCTTTGCCGGCCTATCGGAGAGGCCGTCGCACACGATCAGCAGGATCTTCTTCTCGGTCATCTAAGCACCCGCCAAATGCGTCGGTGTCTAGATAACCCCTACGTCTAGTCTGGGGAGCTTCGGGCGACAGTCGATGCCGCAAGGCCAGCGAGGCGACAAGAGAAGATGTCGTGGGTACCAGGCCGAGCCTGTTCCGGACCGCAGGCGCCGAGGGGGAGATTTGAACTCCCGTGGTGACAAGCACCAGTAGCTCTCGAGGCTACCGCCTTAAACCGAGCTTGGCTACCTCGGCTGACTGCTGGATTCCAGTCATGCATTATCGGACGAGTATATCTCGTTTTCAATCATCGGATTTGCGACAGAGAGAAACGATAATTAGG
>CALMQK010000217.1 GCA_937872085.1 uncultured euryarchaeote | reverse complement strand
CCGTGGGTAACGACACGATCGCCTCTGTCAAGGCTGGCGCGCTGCCCGAGGTCGACATGGCATCCCCCGCAATCAGGGAAAGGGTGACCGTCATGGACACGCGCACGAACCTGCCGTTCCCAGGTGCTTTGCTGTTCGCGTTTGACCTTCAGAACCCTGCGAATCCCCTGATGGATGAGCAACACCAGCAGATCACCTCTGCAGATTTTGCCCCGGGCGATATCGTCATCAACCGGGCATTGGCAAACGAAATCGACGCTAAGCCTGGGGACACATTGATGATATTCACACGCGACGGCGTGAATGTGCCCCTCAACGTGTCCTCAATCGCGGCAGACCAAGGGATGGGCGATTGGCAAAGCCAGAAGATCGTGTTCCTCGAACTGCCAAGTGCACAGGTGCTCCTGAACGAGTCTGGAAAGATAAACGTGATCGACATCTCCTGCAAGGGTGGGATCCAAGGCGGATACAAGGTCACTGATCGAGCCGTCGAGGAACTCAACGCATCGCTACCCACGACATTATCCTTCGACTTCAACACACTTAAGAAAGATGGGATCGATTCCGCCCAGAGCGCTTCAGATTCTATCTCTCAAATATTCGTCGTCATGAGCTCATTTGCGATAATCGCCGGAGTGGCTCTGATAACGAACATATTCGTGATGCTCGCCGAGGAGAGGAAGCCCGAGATGGGCATATCCAGGGCGATAGGCATGCAGAGGGGTGACCTCACCCAATCCTTCATGTTTGAGGGCGCGATCTATGCTTTGCTGGCATCGCTCGTGGGGGCGGGAGTCGGCCTTCTGATAGCTGATGTCATGATACGCCT
Organism: uncultured euryarchaeote; assembly: GCA_937872085.1. GTDB lineage: Archaea > Thermoplasmatota > Thermoplasmata > UBA10834 > UBA10834 > COMBO-56-21. The sequence continues at coordinate 429 of CALMQK010000217.1, read as the reverse complement.
CTTCGAGTCCCTTTTCGCGGCGGATGGGATCGCTCTCGCATTCCATTTCAACTGGGACAGCATGGCCGTCGCCGCATTCGCTGGTTTCCTGCTGACGATGGTCACAGTGGTCGGAGCCTCGTGGCGCGTCAGCAAGCTCAACATAGTCAGGGCCATCAGGGACATCCCCGAGCCCATGACGATCAAGACCGGGCGGAGGTACGTCCATCTCGCAATCATAGCGATCGCCCTAGGGATACTCCTTACTGCTGCGGGTGATGCTTCCCGCCAAGTTTGGCCCGTTGTCTCGGGACCCTGCCTAGTTGCGCTCGGGGGCGCGCTCCTCGGTTCGAGGTACATGAAGACCCCGAGAATCCCGTTCACGATTGCTTCGGCCTTCATGATCTTCTGGGAGCTCGCTCCGTTCGGTGTCATGGACGTGTTTGGCCC
>CALMQK010000216.1 GCA_937872085.1 uncultured euryarchaeote | reverse complement strand
GGTTGCCATCGCCCAGGTCGGTGGTACAACACTGCTCTACCTTGTGGGGAAGCACCCAACTTTGCTGCCGAACTACATCAAGAAGGTGATGATCAAGTACAGATCGTCCTTGTTGATAAAGGACGAGAAGATCATCTTCGTGAACTGCTTCGTGCCGGTGCTGCCCTTCCTAGGGGCGTTCGTGGCGGTCTCCAAATGGAACTACACGAAATCGATGTCCTTCGTGGTACTAGGAGGGGGGATCAAGTACTCGCTGTTCCTGGGCTTGAGCAGGTCGTTCCATTACCTCTTCGCTTCTGGGATCGCGCAGAAGGTGTCCCTCCTTACGGTGCTGTGCCTCCTGGTGGCCAGCGGACTCTACGCGTTCAAGAGACGGAAGGCGTTCGGGACAGGCGAGGTTGCGGTCAAGTGATCCAGGGATGCACTCTGCGGAGACGTGAAGGCTCAGGTCCGAAAAGAATGGAACATTTCTGCAGCTCCTCGTGCCGGGCTAACGACTGGTGAGCAGCGCAGATATTAAGCCTTTTGATACATTAAGCCCGAAATGTCACCCATGAGATACCTGCCGTTGAGGAAGTACCTCTCCACTGCGAGATATGCCTGCTCGAATTTCGTCACGAAGGAGCAGATCTATCCGTTCTATTGCTCATTCAAGGTGGTTCAGCGATGCGACTCTAAGTGCGATTTCTGCAATGTCTGGAAGTCCCCGATGCCGGACATGCCGACCGATAAAGTGCTCAGGATAATCGACAACATCGCCGATTCGAGCATACTACTACTCAGTCTCGAGGGCGGCGAACCGCTTCTGCGGGAGGACATCGGAGAGATCCTGAAGTACATACGCGCGAAGTCCTTGTACGTGCTGTTCACCAGCAGCGGGAAGCTGTTCGACAAAAGGCCGATGAAGGAGTATTCGAAGTACATCGATTTCCTGCACGTGAGCATCGACGAGGGGCACGAGAACCTGGAGCTCTACGATAGATTGCCTGAGTTCGTAGGGTGGGGACCGATCGTTTGCGTCCAGATCGTAGTGATGCGCAACTACCTGAAGGACCTGGAGGGGAAGATCCGTACGTGTCATGACGCGGGAGCGAAAGCGGTCGTGATGCCGGCCTGCCATCTTCCCGACACAGAGGACATGCTCCCGGACCTGAACGAATTCAGGAACGAGGTCTGGAGGTTGAAGAAGAAATATCCACGCACGATCATCACGACTGACAAGTACCTCCGCACTCTCGATGTCCCCCATAGCTGCAACACCGCATCCATCATCATAGACGCGGACGGGCTCCTGCACTATCCGTGCAGGACGCTCATGGAAAAGAGCATCGATGTCTCGAAGGATCCGCTCCTCGAGTTCGTCGCGTCCTCACGAGCGAGGGAATCCCGTCAACGGATGGACCAGTGCGACATTCAGTGCCATTGGTACCAGTATTTCGCGACTGATTCCTTCGTATCACTGAGAGACGGATTCTCGGCACTGCAACCCTATGTATCCGACATCCTGAGGCTCAATTGAGGCGCGCCGTCCCCGTGATTATCCCGACGGCGTTCTCCACCGCGCGATCAACTGAATGCTGGAGCTTCGGAGGGGTGCAGGCCAAGGCTGCATCCAGTTGCGACGAGATGCTGAGCTCACTCTCCGAGACGCAGTGATAGTCATGGAGGCCCATGTGGTAGACTGCGAGATACTCTTGCTCAGTCTGGCCCGGCGTAGGAATGAGAAGGGCCTTCTTCTGCAGAACGCACAGATCCATCAATGTCGAGTAACCCGATCTGGAGACGACGATCTTGGCCCTGTTCAGGAGCACTTCCTGCTCTTCCTTCGATGAAAGCCCTTGGACCCTCAAGTTGCCGCGCATCTCGGTCTCCGCCGTCCTCCCCAGAGAGACCACGGAGCTCCTCTCGAGACCCGCCATCTGCGTCAAGACCAGCTCTTCGAACACGCTCCTCTGGGGCTCAAAACCGGAAACGGAGACGAAGACGTCGAGGTCCTGTGGCACTGGACGATGCTTGAAATCCGATAGCACGCCGATATAGTTCAGGCGGTCTTCATCTATGACGGAGAGCCCGTGTGCGAGTCTGCCCGCAAGGCCATTCTCCTTGAAATCAGGGACGATCACGCCAGCAGATCGTTCCAGGAACCAGCGATTGAAGATCTCGCTTCCAGATTCCAGAACTCGGAAATCGAGCGGGTTCAAGATCCTGAGCTGATGAGTCATGAAGTAACTGGGTGCATTTATGGAATAGAATCCGAATCGATTGTCGGAGAAGATGGCATCGATCTTTCCGTCATTGACCAGATTCTCCACAAAGCGGTGCTCGCGCTTCATCGCGAAGAGATACTCGGGGGTGCTTAGGAAAGCGTCGAGCACGAAACTCCGAGGATTCAGTGTTGACGGTGGCTGGTAGTCCGACAGTTCAGCGAAGTTGACGCTTTCGCCGAGCTCGTTTCGAAGCAATGTCAACGCCCTCCCGAACGAGACGACCGTGACCTCATCGCCCTCGCGAATGAACTTGCGGATTATCGGGAGGGACCGCGTCGCATGCCCCAGACCCCATGAACAGATGCCAAAAATGATTCTCATGTGTGACTCGCCTAGAGCTAAATGCGGTGAGTGTACAAAAGGCTTGCACCGACTAGGTTCTGTAACAAAATCGGGTGGTGCAAGTAGTGCATGTAGTCCATGGAGTCAAATACCGCGCCCACACTGATTCGGAGGATGTTCGTTCGATCCGCAGTCTTCTACCTCGATGGCCAACTTGCCCCCGAGGCTAGGTTCATGATGGAGGACTTCAGGCTCGCCGCGAACGGGGCGATAAGGGCAGGGCTTCAGGCAGGCGCAACCTCCAGAAACGCCTTAAACAAGCTGGCATACAAGGACTTCCGGAAGGAACATCCGGGTCTCTATTCACAACATCTTGTGTCCGCTTTTGAGGTGGCCGCAGGCGTCCTCAAGAACCATCGGAGAAGATTGAGGAGATTGAGGACGGGGCGGGCCGTGCGCACGCCCTACGTGAAGCGGCTGATGATGAAAGCGGAGAACCAGGCGTACAAGCTCGACCGGAAAGAGGGCATCGTCGACCTCCCGGTCAAGGCGGGTCTGCATGTCGAGCTCAAGCTCGTCGTCAGCCAATATCATCGGCGCTATCTGGATGATGAGTCATATTCACTCGGCTCGCTCACACTCCTGCCAGACAAAGTGGTCATAGCTTTCCGAAAAGCCCCTCCGAAGCCCTATGCCCACAAGTCCGTACTCTCGCTCGACACGAACGAAAGGAGCCTTGATGGGGTGTTCATCAGGGAAGGTTCCAGCAACGCTGTCAGGGCCGAGTTCCCCGATGTCGCCATCATCCAGCAACGGCATCACGACCGGCGCAAGAGACTTCAGAAGAAGAAGGCCAACGATCGAAGGACCGCAAGAACCTTATGCAAGCGGGAAGGCCAGCGCGAGCATCACCGGGTGGAGTACAGACTGCACCAAGTGGCCAACACCATCCTGTCATTCGCCAAGAATCAGGAATCCGCGATCGTACTTGAGGATCTGACGGGAATCCGGAGCA
>CALMQK010000215.1 GCA_937872085.1 uncultured euryarchaeote | reverse complement strand
CGAAGCCATCGCGTTGCAGAAGCAGAAGGCCGAATTGGAGGAATGGAGATCCCAGCTGGGACGAGATAAGGGCGCAATCGAGGAGGCGAACAAGGACATCGCTGCCACATGGGCCGCGATCGCCCAGAAACAGGGTGACCTGAAGGCGCAGGAACAGGCCATCGCATCACTCGCGACTACGACTGAGGAGAGGGGCAAGGAGCTCGAGCAGAGGGAGATGGTCCAGGCTGAACTGACCAAGAAACACGAGGAGAACTCCCGGATGCTGGACCAGTCCAGCGACGCCGTGATTGCATTCGAGAACGAACTCTCGATGCACCAGTCTGCTCTGAAGGAGAAGGAGCTACAGATCACCAATAGTGCCAAGAATCAGCAGAACAAGGAGAAGGTCCTTGCGGATAGGGAGGCTCAGCTGTCAGAGGCCGTGAGGAACCTCGAAGACCAGAAGGACACATTCTCCACTGCTCAGCAGGACTTTCAGCGAAGCGTGGACGGACAAAGACTGGCGCAGGCAGAGATAGCCAACAAGACGAGCGAGCTGTCCAAGAACGAGGCCGACCTGCGGAGACGGACGGCCCAGCTCGAGAAGAGCGCGGAGGAGTTCGAGCTGCTCAGCGCGAACCTGAACAAGGAGCGTGACCTTGTGGCCCAGAAGGACGCGGGGCTCGAACAGCTTAGGCTGGAGCTGGAGAAGTGGCGGCTCGATATCATGGACAATCGAGAGAAGCTAGAAGAGGAGGTCCGGGAGCGGGTAGCCGAGGTCACGCAGAAGACCGCGAGCCTGTCGAAGCACCATGCGGCCACACCGAACGACGAGGTCCTCCTGAGAAGGGAGATCGAACTGCGAACATTCGAGGAGACCCTCCTATCGAAGGACCGCGACATCGAGACCAAGGAGCGCACGCTGGCAGTGGAGCTCGAACGCCTGGAGAAGGAGCGTGCGGAGGTCCAGGACCTTTGGAACAAGATCGAGGACTCGAAGAAAGGGATCGCGCTGGGCATCGATGAGAAGACGATCGCCGAGCTCGAGAGGCGGAAGAACGAGCTCGATGACATGTACCTGAAGCTCTCCCAGCGCGAGGAGACGACGCGGAAGGACGAGCAGCGTCTCGAGAGCGAATGGGGCAGGCTGCAATCCATGGAGGAGGAACTCTCTGGGTTGGCCAGGATGCTCAAGTCCAAGGAAGACGAGATAAGGAAGATGGACGATCCCCCAGATGCCGGATGATGGGGGACGTCAGAACACGGTCACTTTTCCATTGACTATCTTGTCCGTCAGGCCTGTTATGTCCGCCAGGTGCTGGTTGTAGACCGCCCTTATCTCCTTCTCGTACTTCTTCGGGTTGACGTTCGGAGCGTAGATCAGCTTGGCGCTCGCGACCTGCGGCTGGTCGATCGGGTGTCCGATCTGTGAAAGTATCCTCGCGTGGACCTCAAGGATGTCCCCCCGGCCGATCTTGTATATCTCGTCCGCGACCTGGTTGGCCATTATGTTGTAGAGCTTGCCCACATGAGTCACCGGGTTCTTTCCAGCCGATGCCTCCATGCTCATGGGCCTCATCGGGGTTATCAACCCGTTCGCCCTGTTACCTCTTCCAACGGAGCCGTCGTCGCCGTTCTCCATCGAGAGTCCGGAAACGGTCAGGTAGAATATCCCCCTGTCGTAATCGTCGGCGGTGTTGATATCCACCGTCAGTTCGCGGGTCGTGAGCTTCTGTGCAAAATCAGTTACCTTGTCATTCATCTCTTCGAGGCAGCTCTTGTAGTGGCTCCCGTCCGGGATCTTGGAGGACACCATTGCCACGGCCACAGTGAGGTTGGTCTTGGAGCCGTGCCTGCATGCCATCACCTTGACGTCCTCGCCGAGTTCGGGGAGCTTCTTGCAAAGCTTCCCATTGATGAACTTCTCCGTTTCCAGCGTGACCTTCTCCGTCTCGCTCAGCGGTGCGAACCCGACTCCGAACGATGTGTCGTTCGCGAGCAATCTCTTGGTCTCGTACAGGCCCCTTAGGTCCACGCTGCCCTGGCCGATCCTGCAGTCCAGCGCGATGTCCCACTCCACGTCGAGGTTCTTGCATGTCCTCTCGAGGTAGTCCGAGGCGGCCTTCATTGCGCAAGTCCGGTACGGCAACCTCTGGCCGTTCACTTCGGTGGTCGCCCTCCCAACCAGGAGCACGTATATCGGTTCAAGGATCGAGCCGCCGCCGAACACCGGGGCGGACTGACCTCCGACGACCTGGACTTCGTCGGTGTTGTGGTGAAGGATCCTACCGTACTTCTCCAGGTACATCTTGCACAATGACCTGCTCACGCTTTCTGCAAGTCCATCGGCGATGCTGTCAGGGTGACCGATCCCCTTCCTCTCGACGAACTCGGTCCCTTGCTTCTCAATGGAGGCGTTGTTCAGCTCTTCGATGAAAATGTTCCTTTCCATAATGTCATCTCTCGAGGATTGGACCTGAAGAAACGAATCTCTGTTATTAACCTTTTCGGGATGAGCGATTTGCTATCACTTCTTCTTCGCGTACGCTTTCCGTCTGTTCTCTCTGAGGGTGCCCTGCGGGATCAGGCACATCTTATGGCCCGATAGCACGCCTGCGACCCCTTCCTTGCTCTCGACCTTGCTGTAGTCCTCGCACATCTTGCAGGTCGGGGGGCACACGCTGACGCGCTCCTTCGGCTCCGGGTATGTGAATATGCCTCCCTCGTAGTTCCTGAGCACCACGCGCTTGTCCGACATGGATATCAGGTACTGAGGGGCCAGAGGTATCTTTCCGCCGCCACCAGGCGCATCCAGGATGAACGTGGGGACGGCGAACCCCGAGGTGTGTCCTCGCAGGGACTCGGCGATCTCCAAGCCCTTTTCCACGGACGTCCTGAAATGTTCTATCCCTCTCGACAAGTCGCATTGGTAGAAGTAATAGGGCCTGCACCTGATCTTGACCAGCTCGTGGACGAGCTTCTTCATTATGGTGGGGCAATCGTTGATGCCCCTGAGAAGGACGGTCTGGTTCCCGACCGGGATCCCGTGATCGGCAAGCCTCTCGACGGCCGCTTTCGATTCCGGAGTGATCTCCCTCGGGTGGTTGAAGTGCGTGTTGAGCCACATCGGGTGGTATTTCGCCAGCATCTTGCACAGCTCTGGCGTTATCCTCATCGGAAGTGTCACAGGGGTCCTGCTCCCAAGGCGGACTATCTCGACGTGGTCGATGGCCTTGAGCCTCTTGATGATGTCCTCCAGGAAAGCATCCGACACAAGCAGCGGGTCGCCGCCAGACAGGAGGACATCCCTGATCTCCTCGTGCTCCTTGATGTACTTTATCGCGGCGTTGATCGAGGCCTTGTCTCGTGCGTGGTCCTCCTGGCCTGCGAGCCTTCTCCTCGTGCAGTGCCGGCAGTAGTTCGCGCACATGTCAGTGATCAGGAAGAGCACGCGGTCAGGGTACCTGTGTGTGAGCCCGTGCACAGGCGAGTCGATGTCCTCGAAGAGCGGGTCTTCCATGTCCGAGGCGCTGAAGTCCAGCTCCTTGATCGTGGGTATCGCCTGCATCCTTACCGGGTCGTGGGGGTCGTCCGGGTCCATAAGCATCGCGAAGTACGGGCTTATCGCCATTCGAAGGACCTTCAGGGATTGAGCGACGCCCTTCTCCTCCTCTGGAGTGAGGTTGACGATCTCCTTGAGCTCCTCGACAGTGGTCACCCTGTTCCTGACCTGCCAGGTCCAATCTTCCCATTCCTTCTTCGTGACGTTCTTCCAGAGCGAGACTTCCTTGTACGATCGCATGACCTGTCCCCTAGATATGACAATCCGCCACATTGTTTGACACTCTATTTATGACCTGCCCACTGAAAGTGAAACAGGTTACGAACTCCGATGAAGCCATACGAATTCGGACGGTCTTCCGAAACGGCAGACGGGAGTAATCGGAATCGCATGTCTAAAACGGCTCGATACTGCTGTGTAAATCGCCAATGGTTAAATAGCGTCAGCCTCATTCGAGAAAAAGCCAGTCCAGACGACTGGAGAACGCCTTCATAACCGCAGTTGATATTGAGCTGACGCGAGGATGTTCGAATGAAGAAAGTCGCGATAGTGGGAGCGGGACAAAGCAGGTATGGGGATTTCCCAGAGAAGGGCATCAAGGAGTTGTTCTTCGATGCCTACAAGGACATGGTCTCTAGTGTGGACAAGGGCCTCGACCCGAAGGCAATAGAATCGGCCTACATCGGCAACCTTGGGTCAGGCGGATTCCAGCTCGGCAACATGTCCGCACTGGTGACGGAATATGTCGGGCTTCCGCACATCAACACGATGAGGATCGAGAACGCCTGCGCATCCGGTGGGTACGCGCTCGCGGCGGCTTTCATGGATGTCCTCTCGGGCACTCACAAGGTCGCGATCGCGGGCGGAGTGGAGAAGATGACGGACGTCTCCGGGATGAAGCAGAAGTACTGGCTCGGCGTCTCCGGGGACACCGAGTACGAGCGACTCGCGGGGACCACTTTCTCCGGACTCTACGCGCTGATCGCTCAGAGACACATGCACGAATTCGGGACCAAGAGGGAGCACCTGTCGATGGTCGCAGTCAAGAACCACAAGAACGGGGCCCAGAATCCGAAAGCGCAGTTCCAGCGGGAGATAACGCTCGAGCAGGCCCTGAAGGGACCTATAGTCGCAGCTCCCCTGAACCTATTCGATTGCTGCTCCACGACGGATGGTGCGTCAGCCGTGCTCGTTTGTGATGCGGACATCGCGAAGCAGTTCACGGACACGCCGATCTATGTCGCGGGTTTCGGGACCGCCAGTGACTACCTTGCGATCCACGACAGGAAGAGCACGGTCATCCTCGAAGGGACCAAGAAGGCGAGCGACAGGGCCTACAAGATGGCGGGCCTCAGCGCGAAGGACATTCAACTCGCAGAAGTACATGACTGCTTCACGATCGCGGAGCTGCTTGCCTACGAGGACCTCGGATTCTGCGAGAAGGGCAAGGCAGGCAAGTACATCGAAGAGGGGCACACGGAGATCGGTGGTGCTAGGCCGGTCAACCCGAGCGGTGGCCTCAAGTCGAAGGGGCATCCGATCGGATCGACTGGCACAGGTCAAGCTTACGAGATGTTCAATCAGCTGAGGGGGACGGTCCAGAAACCTACCCGCCAAGTGAAGGGGGCCGAGGTTGGCCTCATCCACAATGTCGGCGGATCAGGCGGAACCGTCGCAGTCACGATAATGAGGAGGTGAATCGGATGGCTGTAGGAATCTCTGGTTACGCCGCATACATCCCAAAGCTCCGGATCAAGAGGGATGAATACGCGAAAGCGTGGGGCTCGTGCTCCGCTGCTGGGGTGAACGAGAAGTCGGTCTTGGGCTTTGACGAGGACGCCCTGACGTCGGCCGTGAAGGTCTCGAAGAGGGCGCTG
>CALMQK010000214.1 GCA_937872085.1 uncultured euryarchaeote | reverse complement strand
CGTCTTCCCCGCGCCAGGTGGGCCTAGGATGACGACGTTCTCGTGGTTGGCCACGAACCTCACCGTCCTGAGGTCCGCGAACAGCTCTTTGTCGATCGACGGCTGGGGATTAAACGGTCATGCATCAGGGAGCTTGTGAACTCCTTGAGGATGGTGTATCCGCCCGAGTAGCCCTGGGTCCTGACCTCGTCAAGGAGTCTGGCAGCGCTGAGGGGGTATTCTTTCAGGCGCTGCCTGATGAAGGGGCTTGAAAGGGTCGAGTTTGCTCTCCCGAGTACTCGATCTGACATGGGCAGGAGGGACGTCTGTCTGGACGTATTTCCTGACCGTGCTCCCAGACAGCCCTTCGTCTCTAGCTATATGGCTTGTCGACATGCCCTGCCTGTATCGGTCTCTCATCTCTGACCACTCCGACTCCGTCCTCATACCCAGCCCCCGGTCGATTTGGGACCGGAGGGGGCTGGTCAGCTTTAGACCGCTGGAAATGGTCAGTTTTCAACCGCAATTGACAACCTAGGTAGAATATGTCTACAGGTAGGGAAATCGTTTCCTCAAAACCAGACATCTGAGGCGTCATGAAATAACGTCCTTGGGAGAACAGACATGAAGGATGAGGATACGAGAATGCGCTTCATGGAGCTGAGGGCACAAAGTCTAAGCTTCACAAGAGTCTCTAAAGAACTCGGTATCGCGAAACAGACTCTAATTAACTGGAACAGAGATCTCAAGGAGGCGATCGAGAACCTAGAATCCGAAAGGTTTGAAGAAGTCTTACAGGAGCATGAGCTCTGAGAGTGGGCGAAAAGACTTGAAGAGCTCAGGAAGAAATTGAAATCGATATAAGAGGAGGTGGATAAACGAGGGTACTCTGACATTTCGACCTGCAAGCTCATTGGGCTCTGCCTCAGAATGCATACGATCGTCAAGAATGAGGGCGTCAGCCCGGATTTCAATCTCGGAACATTTATCTCAATATCCCATTTCGAATCATCTCAGCAATAATCTCTGTTGTTTTTTTAGACAATCTCTCAAGATCGGGCATTCGATCTTCAAGCGCTCTGCTAATGCTCAAATAGTTGTCCTCCAAATACTGGAATTTGTCGATTATTTTTTGTGCTGTGATCTCTTCCACATTCATACTTAACTCGGGCAACCCTAATTGGTCAACAAATCCCTTCATTTTATATTCATAACTTATCGATAGAAATGGGATTCTACCCTTTGCTGCGAGTATATTCGGATGGTGGCGCAGACTTATGATTGAATGCAATTTCGACATCAGTATCTGTTGACCATATGAATCAACATTATCCGGAAGAATAGCTATTCTCTCTTGATTCAATTCTTTGAATTGCTCTAGCAGAGGTATATCGGTATCGTCGCCGAAAAGCTGGGGAATCAGCAAGATATCATATCCCTTCTCGAGGAGCTGTCCTATTGCCCCAGAAATTGCCTCCTTGATTCTAATTGACAAAGCAATGTCTTTCCCAAGCACAGGATGCCACCTGAGATCTGTAACAGTCATGCCAATGACACGCTTCTCTTCTATTGTCTTTAGAATTGATGCAATATTATCATATCTATCCAGATATCCGTCGGGGATCACATTCTGCAAGGCTGAATCGCATGTTACTATTGATTTCAAGTCCAATTGTTCTTCCAGGTATCTAGCAGATATCCCTTCCCTCAAAATGATTGCGCTGGCTCGCTTGAGAAGGAATCTTCGAGCCAAATTGTCGAATCTATTGGTAAACGGACCCATTGAAGGTGCATAGAAAAAGATTGGTTTATTCTTGATAATGCGTGCAAAGAAGAGTCTATAGAGATATAGATAGGATGATAACCCACCGCGATATATATCTCCAATTGAAGGACCTCCGGGAGCATGAATTACAGCGTCGGACTCATTGATTGCTTCAATGAATCTCTTACCACTCTTTGTGAATGAAATCCTCCCCAATGAGAGCATTGTTATCATTCCGTCGAATATCTCCCGCATTTTACTCGGGAATGGCGATAGAATCTCAATATCATCATAAGGAAACCAGGGAACACCCCTTGAGAATATCATTATACTTATTCTTCCTATCGGGAGTGAAGGACGAAGAGCGTCTATCATCGCTCGTATCGCAGCTTCATCGCCTCTATTGTTCCAATGAGCATGAATGATCAGAATATTGACTTCTTCTTTCTTTTCTTTCATTGACTCACCAGAATCACAATTCTCCCCCGTACGTGCGCGCCCTATTAGGTAGCGTGGCGCATAACCGAAACAACCTGAATGGAATTCTCTTCATTTCGATAGATCCCTCAGAACCTCAGTTAGATTGCCCCAAGCCCTGAGCATGGTCGCGCGTTCTAGCACAAGTGTCACACCTAGATAGACGAGCACCCCAATTATGATGCTCGCTGCAAATATCAACAATGTCGTTCCCAACATTAAGAAGGTGCTCACTGCGATTCACATGACAACCGTTCCGATGGAAGGCAGGGCAAGACACTGCAGCAAGGTGGAGATCTTGTATCCAAGTATTCTCTTGGCCACGATGTAGTATGTGTTCGGGGTTATCAAAAGCGTGGAAATCAAGACGACCATTGCTGTTCCCTCCAGCCCCCACGCCATTGTCGCAGGATATATCATAATCAAGAGGATTGCGAGCTTGATGAGACTCAGTTTTGTTATCACATCGGGCCTATTGGCGGCCATCAATATAGATCCGTTCAGTCCGGCAAGGGCACTGATTGCCCCCCAGAGGGCCAATATCCTCATTGGGTCTATGACGCCAATCCATTTTTCCCCAAGGATTAGAATTGTGAAATCATGGGCTGAGACGAAAATCAAACCCGATATCGGAAAAACAAATAGAGAAGTGACCTCTAACGTTCTCATATAAGCCTTCTTCAGAGTCATAATACTAGACTGCAGTTTCGAATAGGCGGGGAAAGTAACCTGCGATATTACGTTCGTTATCTCAGAGGACGGCAGGTTTGAAATCTGATTTGCCAGTTGGTATACTCCGAGTGAAATCACGCCAAGAACCTTGCCCACAAAGATATCGACGCCTTGGACTATCACGAATGAGATCATACTGGAACCCGCTACCCATCTTCCAAAGCCCCATAATTCCTTTGTTTTTCTGAGGTCTGAGGTCAATCTAGGTCTGAACGGATGCAGAACATAACTCATTACGAAACGAGCTACATTTCCTGCGATATGGCCAAAAATCAGTGCCCAAACATTCTGCAATATCAACACTGATGCTATTGCTACCGTGAAATCGGCCAGTGTCCCCGCAAGTTGGTACATGGTCTGCTTCTTGAATTGCAGTTCCTTCTGGAAGAGGAATACCCCGATATTTGAGAACCCTACGAATAGCATCGAAAGGCCAATCATACGAATCATGGATTCAGCCTGGGGACTCTCGAAGAAGGACGCAACGAGGGGGGCCGAAAAGAATAGGATTACGAAGAGAATCGTAGCTCGAATGATAAGAACCGTCCATGCGGAATTCAGATAGGGTCGAATATCTCCCTTCTTCTGTATGAGTGCTGATTGAAAACCGGTCTGAGAGAAGGCGTCCAGAATTGCCATCGTCAGAAGCGCTATCCCCATAAGGCCGAAATCACTTGGAGCTAAGATTCTGGCCAAAATTATCAAGCGAACAATGTTAAAGGTGGACTGAGCCCCCCGCAATCCGAGAGTCCAAAATCCACCAGAAAAAACGCGATGAGATAGACTGTCACTAGGATTCAAGAGGTTTTTAATAATCTTACGTGATGAAATTCTTGACACTCGATATCACTCTATGTGTCCTTCTGCAGGAATGAATTCCTAAATCTAAAGAGG
>CALMQK010000213.1 GCA_937872085.1 uncultured euryarchaeote | reverse complement strand
CACGAAGCCGGCTTGAACGTCATGGAGAACGTGGGCATCCGGATACACAGCAAGGTGGCCCGTGATTCGCTCAAGAAAGCAGGAGCCATTGTCGATGAGAGAACCAGCGTCGTGAAGTTCCCGATAGACGTGACAAAGTCATTGATATCCAAAGTACCGCAAGGAATCGTCCTGGCGGGCCGCGAGAAGGAATATGACCTTCCTCTTGACGGGCAGCACTGTTACTACACGACCGACGGTTGCGGAATCAGCGTCTGGGATCAGAAGACACGCACCAGGAGGCTCTCCGTCCTGCAGGACATTACGAACACAGCGATCATCAGCGACTGGCTGCCGTACCTCAGCATCTATGAGCCGATGGTCGTCCCCTCAGATATCCCTCAGAAAACACATGTGGTCGTTGCGATGAAGGAGTCTTTCGACATCACGAGGAAGCACGTGCTCAGTGAATCCACATCGACTTCTGCAGAAGCAGAACTCCAGATCAGGATGGCATCGGAGATCGTTGGCGGGCTTGAGGAACTGAGGAAGAGACACATCATGTCGGCAATGGTCTGCACGATGTCTCCCCTCACCCTTGACGGACACGCCACTGACGCAGCTATGGTCTGGTCGAGGGCGAAGATCCCAGTGCACATCACAGGGATGGCAATGATGGGGGTCAGCTCACCGGCGACGATCCCTGGGAATCTGGTCGTCAACCATGCTGAGACCCTGGCCTTGGCAGCGGCGATGCAGGCGCACACGCCAGGATCGCCAGCCATCTATGGTTCAGTTCTTTCGAACATGGACCCACGGACCGGGGCGATCCAGTTGGCCTCACCTGAAGGACTCATCTTGTGCGCAGCGGCTGGCGAGATGGCCAGATACGTCAAGATGCCGTCATACGGAGGTACAGGTTGCAACGCAAAGACACCGGGGATGCAGAGCTCGCTGGAGAACGGCATGCTAGCTCTCTGCGCCTCGCTGTTCGGCCAGGAGATCAACAATGGGATAGGAATGCTCGATTGTTCGACTGCACTCTCCTACGAACAGATGATCATCGACGACGACATAGTCGGAAGGGCGATCGCCGCCGGTCGAGAGATTCCAGTCACGAAGGAAAGCTTGCATCTCGACATGATCAAGGAAGTCGGCATCCTCGGAATGGGCTCAAAGAAGGGGAGCTATTTGGGAGAGAGGGCAACCATGACAGAGGCGCGTCAGTTCTACCAGTCGTCGATCTTCAACTCCGAGCCTTTCGAGCAGTGGGAAAAGAAGGGAAGAAAGGATGACCTGACGCTGGCGAAGGAGAAGGCCGATTGGATCCTCAAGAACCACAACCCCGTGAGGCTTGACGATGGAATCTCGAAGCGGCTCGACCAGATCGTGAAGGAAGCTGCCAAAGCCTGACCGCATTGGGACGCCCCACGAGATGCCCATCTCCTGGGCCGTACCCAGAAATGGGAATCGATCGGTAGATCGGCGAGGGAACAAAGGAGGAAACAGAAGTGGCAGTTGCGCGCCTGCGATTCCTGAGCTCGGACGAGGAGGAGCTCATCCATAAGAGAAGCCTCGAGGCTTTGAGCGAGATCGGGGTGCTTGTGAGGAGCGAGTCCGTACTTTCGCTGCTGGATGATTCGGGCGCAAATGTCGACAAGAAGAAACGGGTCGCGAGGATCCCAGAAGGCATGGTCGGCGATGCGCTGAAGAGCGCGCCATCCAGCTTCAAGATGTGCGCGCGAGACCGCACGAACGACATCGAAGTACCAACAACCGGGGGACCTCATCTCACGACGGACGGCCTCACGCTCTACGTGAGAGACCTTGAGACGGGAGAGAAGCGCAACGCTTCTACAGCCGACTTCGCGGAATTCGCAAGACTCGCCGATGTGCTCGATGCTGTAGATTTCTTCTGGCCCATCGTGACGATATCCGACGTCCCGCCTAGGAGCCACAACCTGTGTGAGCTCTGGACGGCGTTTCAGAATTGCAGCCTGCATGTCCAAGGGGACTGCACCGATGCTCTCGATGCGAGGAAGATGATAGAGCTCGCCTCCCTCATCGTCGGAGGAAAGGAGGAGCTCAGAAGAAGACCGATATTCTCCTGTGCCACAAACCCTATCTCTCCTTTGTCTTTTGACAAAGGGGCGGTTGAGGCACAGGTCGAGTTCGCAAGAGCGGGGATCCCTGTTCTTTGCCACTCGATGTCCGTGTCAGGCATGTCTGCACCTGTCACTTTGGCTGGAACCATCGTGAACCTGAACGCCGAGAACCTCGCAAGCATCGTCATATCCCAATGTGCCTCACCCGGAGCCCCCCACATATACGGATCATGCTCAATGCCAATGGACCTGAAGACCGGAAGCATCAACCTCTACGCGCCCGAGGGCGCGCTGATATCTGCCGCGGCTGGACAGATGGCCAGACGATACAAGAGACCATGCATGGTGGCAAACTGGGGCATGGGAGGGAGGGGGCCCG
>CALMQK010000212.1 GCA_937872085.1 uncultured euryarchaeote | reverse complement strand
GCTATTGCCACCATCATCGCATCATTGGTTCGGCACTGACAACATAGGACAAGATGTCTTCAGCCGGGTCATCTGGGGCACACGAGTGTCACTCATGGTCGCCTCGTTGGCGATCTTCTTCTCGCTCTTGCTTGGCGTCGTGCTCGGATTGACCGCGGGGTACTTCGGAGGAGCTGTTGACTACATCATAGCGGGTACCATCGACCTCTTCTGGACCTTTCCCGCGTTCCTCCTGGCGCTGGCGTTCGCTGCAGCGCTCGGCCAGAGCCTTGGCAACGTGATACTTGCCATCTCGATATCATACTGGGCCGGGTTCGGCAGGCTCATGCGTGGCCAGGCACTGAGCATCAGGGAGCGGCAGTTCGTCGAGGCGAGCAGGGCGTTGGGCGCGGGGAACGGAAGGATCATGTTCACCCACATTCTGCCGAACTGCACAGCGCCACTCACAGTGTGGGCGTCCATAGGTGTCGCCGATGCGATCACCATCGAAAGCAGCCTGAGCTTCCTTGGGGTCGGAACTCCGCCTAGCACCCCTAGCTGGGGCAACATGTTGAACCTAGGCATGCCTTTCATCGGGGAGGCGTGGTGGATTGCGACCTTCCCCGGAATCGTGCTGCTCATTACTGTCCTCGGCTTCAACCTCCTCGGAGATGGTCTGCGGGACGTGCTTGACCCACGCATGAAGGGGTTGAGGCGGTGACGTCCATAAGGAAACCAATCCTAGAGATCAAAGGCCTGCGGACGCAGTTCATTCTGCGCGAGGGGACCGTAACAGCCCTCGACGGAATTGACCTCACCATTTACGAAAACGAGTCCCTCGGGATTGTCGGCGAGACTGGGTGCGGAAAAAGCATGACCGCGTTTTCGATACTGAGACTCGTCCCAAACCCCGGGAAAATCACTGCGGGCTCCATCAAATTCAAGGGCTTCGAGCTCACCAAGCTTACCCCAGAGGAGATGAGAGGCATCAGGGGCCGTCTGATATCGATGATATTCCAGGATCCATCCACGTCGCTCGACCCCGTGTTCTCCATCGGGAAACAACTGGGAGAGGTCATCAGCCTCCATCAGGGCATCTACGACAAGGAGGCGCTGAGAAAGAAGGTGCTCGACGCACTCAGGTTAGTCAGGATCGCGGCTCCTGAGAACGTCATAAAACAGTACCCGCACGAGCTGAGCGGTGGCATGAAGCAGAGAGTGATGATTGCCCTGGCGCTTTCATGTTCTCCAGCTCTCCTGATAGCAGACGAGCCGACGACCGCACTGGATGTCACGATACAGGCCCAGATCCTGAACCTGCTGAAGGACCTGGCCCGCAAGACAGGTGGCTCGATGATGCTGATAACGCACAATCTCGGGGTCGTCGCAGAGACATGCGACAGGGTCTGCATAATGTACGCGGGGAGGATCGTCGAGGACGCAGAAACCTTCGAGCTCTTCGCCCGGCCCCTGCACCCCTATACGATGGGCCTGCTAAACGCCTTCCCGAAACTTGGGGAGAGGAGGGAGGAGCTGTCGGTCATAAGGGGCACCGTTCCGAACCTGATGATACCGTTCCCAGGCTGTGCGTTCGTCGATAGGTGTGACAGGGCAACCGACCTTTGCATGTCAAAGAAGCCGACCAGGGTCGAGGTGTCGCCAGGGCACTTCGTATCCTGTCATCTGTACCCTGCGGGAGATGAGAAGCCGAATGACCGCTGATGCGACCCAGGGGTCCAATGGACCACCCCTCGTTGAGATCGTCCGGCTGGAGAAACTCTTCCCGGTCAAGAAAGGTGTGTTCTCGAAGGTCGTCGCCAACGTTCACGCCATGGATGGCATAGACCTCTCGATCATGAAAGGTGAGACGCTCGGTCTGGTGGGAGAGTCCGGGTGCGGAAAGACCACGGTCGGGAGGGCTCTGCTTATGCTCATCCCACCCACGGGAGGGTACACGTTCTTCGAGACTCCGAAGAGCGTGGTGGACAACTTCAAAGTACTCGTGAGCGTGCGGGACAGCATCAAGCCGGGTAAGATGACCTCCTCCGATGCGTTGCGCGTGGCGGATGCGCTCAGTACACTATTCAACTCCAACGAGTGCGACATCGCGGTTGACAAGAAGAAGCACCTATGCACGGACGCCGACAGGATCCGAGAATCGGCATCCAGACTTGCCGGAATGGATGACCTGGTTAAGCACGAGGATGACATCAGGAAAGTCATCGAATCAGCGATCCTGGAAGTCGCGAAGAAGTACTGCATCAACTACAAGGACAAGACGAGGCTAAAGGCCCTGAGGGCCCGGATGCAGATCGTCTTCCAGGACCCATACTCCAGTCTGGATCCAAGATTCACGGTCGAGAAGATCGTCGGTGAAGGGTTCAAGATACACGGCCCGCCGAAGTCAATGAAGGGTGACAGAGCGACGGTGGAACGGGAGAAGATACACCAGATCATAGAGCAGGTGGGACTGTCAGAGAGTCACCTGACGCGGCTGCCGCACGAGTTCAGCGGGGGACAGAAGCAGAGGATAGCCCTTGCCCGCGCGCTCGCACTTGAGCCTGACTTCATCGTACTTGATGAACCGACCTCAGCCCTCGATGTGTCGGTCCAGGCGCAGGCCTTGAACCTCTTGAAGATGCTCCAGAGGAGATTCGGGCTGACCTATCTCTTCATTTCTCACGACCTTTCAGTGGTCGAGCACATGAGCGACAGGATAGCAGTGATGTACCTCGGGAAGATCATCGAGCTCGCCCCCGCCGACGAGTTCCTCAGCAACGCCTTGCATCCATACACGCAAGCGCTCATCGCATCCATCCCTATGCCTGACCCCAAGCTGAGGAAGCACAGGAAGGGGATTGAAGGAGAGGTCCCAAGCCCGATCAACCCGCCCAAGGGCTGCAGGTTCCACCCCAGATGTCCCTACACCAAAGAAGGGTGCAAGAATGACGAGCCGCCTCTCGTAGATGTGGGGAACGGCCACCTTGTGGCATGCCACCTGCAAAAGGTACCCGACCGGCCGACAGAAATCAGGTCCCCCGAACCTTCCGAGGCGACCTCGTCCTTCGGTCCGAGACGTGTGCAATAGCCAGGACGGGATGCCTGATGAACATCCTGGGTCCGGAGTACCTCATCACCGACCTCATCTTTGCCCGCATCGAGGCTTCGTAACAATGGACCGTGCATCTCGCGCAAGTGGGCTTCGTGTCCTTGAAGGGGCACGCATCGAGTTTTCTCTCGGAATAACTTAGAAGGGAGCTGCAATCCTCGCAGAGATCCCTTCTGCCATGGATGTCCCTGCAGTACATCCTGACCATGGCTGAGACGGTCCTCTTCTCTCTTGCGATCCCAGAACCCCTCATGGCGTCTCACTCACCCGGAGAGGCGGGCCCTGGAAGAAGCTTGTCGCAGGACTGGAGCTCGACTCACTTGCCCTTCTTGAACTCCGTATAGCCGCACTTGCCGCAGGAGGACCTGTTGGCGTGCTCCGCCATGAACACTCCGGGACCGCACTTCGGACAGTGCTTCCTGCTCCTAGTGAGCTTCCCGCCTTCGACCTTGAAGTAATCCTTCTTGGCGACCCTGATCTGCTTTGGTTTTGGTTGCTTGTCGGCCATTTGAGTTCACCTACGCCTTCTTCTCAGCTGGCTTGTCCGCCTTCTTCTCGGCGTGTTTCTCAGCGTGTTTCTCGGCGGGCTTCTCGGCAGGTTTCTCCGCCGGCTTCTCGGCTGGCTTCTCGGCTGACTTCACTGCCCTGGGAGCGGCTACTGGTGCCTTGGTCGCGGCCTTCTTCTCGACCTTGACCCTCTCCTTCAGCTTGTTCCTGACGAGCACGTGCATCCGCTCGAACTTCATGGCGGCCTCCTTCGTCTTGTAGACCTTGGCGTACCCGACAGTCTCCATCATGCCGAACTCGGAGTTCATCCCGTCGACTATTACTCGCTCCTTCGGGGCGTTCAGAAGCGCCGACAGCTTGTCCCTGACGGTCTCCCTCTGGGGAGTCCCTTCCTTCGGGTGTACCGCCTTGAACTTGATCTCTGTCCTGTCCAGCAGCTGGTTCTCTTCCTTGGAAACTATCTCGATCTCCACTGACTCACCTTGCCATTCGCTTTATCGCGGCCACCGCCACGGACCTCGCCTTGTCGTCCACCTCGACGACCACGAGGCCCCTCTGGGGCAGGCCGTATATGATATGTGCTCCCTTCGGCGCGGTCGCGATCGCGACCAGCGCCGCGAGGTCCTCTTCTCCGACGACCTCTATCTTGATCCGTTCCTTCGCGCTGACGGCGGCCTTCACTGCCCGCCACAGCGCGCGCGTGATCTTCCCGGCCGGGTTCTCGACCTTGACCACCTTGCCGCTCATCTTCGAGATGCGCTCCTTGGCCCTGTGGTCCTCGGAGCGCTGGGTCTTGTAGTCGAACACCGCGACATCGGGCTCCATCTTCATCTGAAGGAGAGTGATGGTTACGACATCCCCGACCGTTATTACCCTGGGGCTGCCTTTGATGTGTTTCCTTAGTGCCCGTGCGGGCACCATCTGTCCAAAGGGTTTGGCGAGCTCCTCCCTCATGTCCTCCGGGAGCTCAAGGTCTTTCTCTGGGAATGTATCAGCGAACTCTGAGGGCGAACTTGCCGTTGACATGGATACCCATTCTCCTCGCGATCTCGGACTTGGTGTGGTCGATGATCACGACATATCCTTGCCACTCCTTCGAGGTGTCGCCTCCGCAGAGAGGGCACTTGCCCTCTTCCGTGATGGTACTGCAGCGCTTGCAGGCCCTTTCGATCCTCATTCCTTCTTCTTCTCCTCGCGCTTCTTGCGATCCTCTTCTATCCATTCGAGCTTGCCCAGGCCAGGCTGTCGCATCGTCAGGCCGATCTTGCTCTCCCTCGGGCTCCTCTCGTTTATGCTCAGCGAGACTATCCTGGCACGGACGCTGTCGCCGAGTCGAAGCTCACGCTTCGTGTCCTTGCCGACGAGCCTCCGACCCTCGACGTCTATGTCTATCCTATCATCCATGATCTGGCTGATGTGAAGCAGGCCGTCCAGTGGGCCGAAACGGACGAATGCCCCGAACTTGAGTACCTCGCAGATGCTTCCCTCGATGACCTCATGGAGCATGGGCCTGAACATCATCGCGTCGAACTTGACCTTCTGGTAGACGGCTCCGTCGCCGTGTATGATCCTTCCGCCGCCCTGGGCCTCGATGTTCCGGACGAGCACCGTGTAGCTGCCGTCCGCCTCCACCTTGTTCTGGAAGGATTCCTGAGTGAGCCTCACCGAGAGCTTGTCGAAATCCTCCCCCAGGAGGTTCGGCGGTATCCTGACGACATCTTCTTTGGATGAAATCACGTACATCTAGACAGTCCTCTAATCGAATGACTCGCGGGCCTCTCGATGCCCGTGGTCATATATATGGTTTATTGACCCGTGGCCGTCCTTAGATGAAGAGCACGACGAATACCAATGTCACGGTCGCCAGCAGCTTCACGAGCACGTGTATGGAAGGGCCGGCTGTGTCCTTGAGCGGATCTCCGACCGTGTCTCCGACCACCGCAGCCGCGTGCGCAGGGGTCTTCTTGCCCCCAAAGTTCCCGGATTCGATGTACTTCTTGGCGTTGTCCCAGGCACCGCCGCCGTTGTTGAACATGTTCGCAACCATGATGCCCGTGATCGTGCCGACCATCAGGAGCGCACCCACGGCCTGAGGGGCGTCGTACCCCAAGGCCTTCATGAGTATGCCGAAACTGACCGGAACGAGGACCGGAAGGATTGCTGGCAGTATCATCGCCTTCAATGCGCCTTTGGTCGCGATATCCACGCACTTGGCGTAGTCTGGCTTGGAGGTGTTCGCCATTATCCCCGGATCGGCCTTGAATTGTCGCCTCACCTCGTTGATCATCTCATGGGCTGCCTTTCCCACGGCTCTGATCGCAAGAGATGCGAACAGGAACACCAGCATCGCCCCGAGGAGCCCACCAACGAAGACCTCTGGCTTAGCAAGGTCCACATGGAAAGCAAGGCCCAAGTCACCGTTGAACTTCTTCGTGGCGACGCGCTCGAAATACGCCCCGAACAGAAGGAAGGCGGCCAATGCGGCACTGGCCATCGCGTATCCCTTCGTGAGCGCCTTGGTCGTGTTGCCGCAGGCGTCGAGTTTGTCGGTCCTTCGCCTTATCTCCTCCGGCTGATTCGACATCTCGACGATGCCGCCAGCGTTGTCGGTGATCGGGCCGAATGTGTCCGTGGCCAAGATGAATGCGCAAGTCGCCAGCATGCCCATGGTCGCCACGGCCGTGCCGTAGAACCCATAGACCAGCTTGTAGGTCGAGTAGTTGAAGGCGGTCGAGTTGACGATATCCGGGTCCGTCGGGGCTGCCATCTGACCGAGCCCAAAGGCGCCGAGGAGCGCAACGATGATAGCAATCACGGGGAGAGCGGTCGTCTCCATGGCAATCGACAGGCCCGTGATGATGTTCGTGGCTGGACCAGTGGTCGAGGCCTGGGCGATCTCCCGGACTGGTCTCCAGTTCCCCGAAGTGTAATATTGGGTGATGTAGACTATCACGATGCTGAGGCCGATGCCAATCAGGCCAGCTCCGAAGAAGTAGAGGTACTTGTCACCCAGCATGACCCGAGTGGCAATGTAGAAGAATATCGCGGCAAGAATGCAGGTGATGTAGTACCCCATGTTGATTCCAGACATGGGGTCCTTGTCCTCGCGCTTGAGACGGACTGCAAGGACTCCGGCCAGTGACGCGAAGATCCCGAACGACCTCGCCACCAGGGGGAAGAAGATCCAGACCAGAGCCTTGGAGTCCGACCAGCGGAGATCCGCCGGGACCAGCTGTGTCCAGAACGTGAACAGGGAGAGACCGAGCACCATCGCCCCGATGTTCTCCGCTGCAGTGGATTCGAACAGGTCCGCACCTCTGCCTGCGCAATCCCCGACGTTGTCTCCTACGAGGTCAGCAATGACTGCGGGGTTCCGGGGGTCATCCTCGGGAATGCCCGCCTCGATCTTGCCCACGAGGTCGGCGCCAACGTCGGCTGCTTTGGTGTAGATACCGCCTCCAAGCTGAGCGAAAAGAGCTGCAAAGCTCGCGCCGAACGCGAATCCGATGGCGGCGTACAGCGACTTCGAGGCGTCGAATCCCATGCTAGTGTGGAACGTGTAGAAGATGCCTGCAACCCCGATCAGGCTGAGCGACACCACGCCCATGCCGGAGACTGCTCCTCCTCTGAAGGACGTTACCAGGGCCTCATTGAGCGATCGCCTGGCGGCCGCAGCGGTCCGTGTGTTCGACCTCACGCTCACATACATTCCTATGTATCCGGACAGGGCGGATGCCATTGCCCCGACAAGGAAAGAAAGGCCGACCCACGGCTTGGGGTCTATCAGCCCCATGATCAGGAACGACAGCATGATACTGATCACGATGATCGTGCTATACTGTCGTCTCATGTAGGCTTCTGCGCCTTGCCTGATTGCATTCCCTATCTCCTGCATCTCAGGGCTGCCTTGGTCCTTGCGGAACACGTACCAGGTCAGATAGCCTGCAAAAGCTAGCCCGACCGCCCCTGCGATCGGTATTACGAGGGTGATGTCTACCATCCTATTCTCTCCATTCAGTTGTTCTCGCAGATTAGGGTTCCCGTATAAATGTCTAGCGTCGCCCAGACACATCTTTGTATAGAAGTCGAAGGGATTGTCCGGATATCGGCGGGGGCTTCGCCCTTGGGCGCCTCCATTGCCCTTCGAGCCAAGGGCGATTCGACTTGAAAAACCTCAAGAGGAAATGGTTTGACCGACGGCACCTATCTCTCGATGAGCGTCTCGACGTATCGGACGAAGCCCAGCTTCTGGATCTTGTCGGCGATCTGCCCGACCTTCTCCAGCCCCTGGACATCCACGAACGCTGCGTAGTCGTAATGGCCGAACACTAGGAATCCGTCCGTCACGCCGGGGATCTTCGTGATCTTGTCGGCGTCATCGACCGTCTTAGGCTCCAACATCACAAGTACTACTGCCTTCACCATGTGGACCACCTCACGCCTCCGGCCAGCCGACGAGCGTCTCTACGATCTCCACTCCCTCGGCCTTGTAGATGTTCATTCCTATCTCCGCGAGCTTCATGAGGTCGAGGTCCTCCGTCTGCACTGCGATGTCCCATCGCCCGTGCACCATGAAGGCATCCTTCACCCCTGGCTGCTTCCTCGCCAGGTCAACGACCTTCTTCGTCTTCAACAGTTTGCAACAGACCAAGATGCATGACTTGACCATAGCTAATCCCTTCCGTTGGAGAGCGAAAAGAGTTCGCTGCATAAATAGTCTTCCGCGCTGCTGGAAAAGGAGATTTCAGGATAGAGTGAGCAGACTCTTCTCCACGAAATGATGGGGGTGGTAACCCTCTTTCGCACGTCGCAACCCCGGCTCACCGACATCCTGCTCCCTGTTCACGAACTCGAAGTCCTTCAGGGCACGCTCGCAGAATTGCTGGTTGATGACCTGGTAGAGACCGCGTATCTCCGGGTTCGCTTTTTCGAAGTGCACCACCGCCGTCGTCGAATTCAGCTTCTCGCCGACCGTCAGCGCCTGGACCTTTCCATCGAGCAAGGCCACCCCTCCCATGAACCCGAGGGTATCAAGATTCGAGATCGCCTCCTTGAGCGCGGCGTCCTCGGCCTCCGAGAACTTGTCCAGCCTGCAATGCTTCAGGTCGCACCAGACCTCCTCCAGCTGAAGGCACTGAAGC
>CALMQK010000211.1 GCA_937872085.1 uncultured euryarchaeote | reverse complement strand
TCGTTGAGGAGACCTTCCTTGACCGCCTTCGCCAGATGCTCACCGGCCACCTCCATCATCTTCGGGTGTGGTCTCGAGTGCCCAGCTATCGATCCGACATCAGCCTTGATCAGCGAAACGGTGACTTTCTCAGGCATATCTTTTCCCCCGGTCTTGTCAAATTGGTGCTCCCACCAAGTGGCCGATAAGAAGCATAGCATATATTAACGGTTTCTGGGTCCCGGAGAGGCTCGACCAAGGCATCTCCAGAGCGGCTGTGAGCGTCCCGGCGGAACCTCCCCGGGCCGCCACGGGGGACGAGTCGGCGACCGCGGGCAGGCAAAGGCTTATGCAAGTCTATGGCTCTCTTATGCTCGCGTGTGCCGATGGGAGTCGTTGAAGAGCTCAAACCAATATTCTCACCGAAGTCCATTGCTGTCATAGGAGCGTCCCGGAGCCCGATGAAGATCGGGTACGAGATCCTGCAGAACATCCTCGTCCAAGGATACCAGGGGAAGGTGTATCCGATAAACCCTGATGTCACCGAGATCATGGGTCTGAGGGTGCTCCCGAGCGTCCTCGCGGTGAAGGACGACATCGACCTCGCGATCATCGCCGTGCCCGCCGAGTTCGTGCCAAAGGTGATGACGGAATGCGCAAGGAAGAAGGTCAAGGGCGCGATCGTGATATCCTCTGGCTTCGGAGAGATCGGGGGACACGGCAAACAGCTCGAGGACGAGGTGCTGCAGATCGCTCGGAAGGGGGGCATCCGTCTCATCGGACCGAACACCCTCGGCTACAAGGACCCGATCGACAGACTGGATGCGGCGTTCGTGTTCGGCATGCCGATGCCCGGCGAGATCGCACTCATAAGCCAGAGCGGCGCGTTGTGCATAGGCATGATCTATTACGCCAATGGAGAGCACATAGGACTCTCCCGCGTCATCAGCGTGGGCAACAAGGCCGACATCGACGACGCTGACCTGATCGACTATCTGGATGCGGATCGCGAGACCAAGGTAATCGCGATGTACATCGAGGGCATCAAGGATGGAAAGAAATTCCTCGACTCTGCCCGGAGATGCACGAAGCCCATCGTCGCGATCAAGGCTGGTCGAACTCCAGCTGGTTCGGCTGCGGCGTCGACACACACTGGTTCTCTCAGCGGTTCCGACGTGGTGTACGACTCCGCGTTCAGGCAGGTGCATGTCCAGAGAGCGTACGATGTCATAGAGATGTTCGATTTCGCGCGAGCACTCGCGTACCAACCCCCGGCGGCTGGGAACAGGGTCGGGATCATATCCAACGGCGGAGGCGCAGGCATCATGATCGCCGATTGGTGCGAATCGATCGGGTTGAAGGTTCCGAACCTGACCAAGAAGACAATGGACGCGCTCAGGCCACAACTGCCATCAATCACGACCGCGAGGAACCCGCTGGACGTGACGGGAGATGCGAGATTCCACAGATATCACGCCACGGGAGCAACCATGCTCTCCGACCCCAACATCGATTCGCTCATCATGACCTGCGTCCATGCCGGCATAGCTAGACCTAGAGAGTATGTAGGCGCTGTGATCAAACTGGTCGAGGAGAAGCGCAATCTCAAGAAGCCGATAATCGCGTGCTGGGTCGGCGGGCCGGAGATCGACGAGGTCGTGCAGGAGCTGAGGGTGAAGAACATACCCGTATACTCGTCGGCGATGAGAGCTGCCAAGGCAGTGAAGTGTCTCTACGACGAGGGCAGACGGCTCGAAGCCATCAGCAAGAAGAAGCAAGCCAGGGAGAGCTCGACCAAGTGAGCGACCGGATGATTATGAGGTAGGATCGCTGCGATGGATCGACACCTCGCAGAGAACGCCATGATGGCGCTCCAACGGACCGAGCGCTTGATGTAGCATCCAGAGGCTCAAATCCTTGTTCGCCATCGCGAAAAGACGGATGAGATCGCCAACCAGCGACTGGATGACCCCCGCGGCGGCGATCACCGCGGTCGCCTTGTGGGGTTTGGCCTTTCCACTCATCCAAGAGGGGCTGAAGGACTTCTCCCCTATTCTTCTGGGATTCGTGAGGTTCGCAATCGCCTCTGCACTGATGCTAGTCGTGATTGCTTTTCGCTACAAGCTCACGGAGATCGTCAGCACAGTCAAGCGAGAGTGGAAGCCACTGCTGATACTCGGAGTGCTGTACGTTGCGATTCCAAACGTTGCCCAGAACATGGGCCTTCAGAACGGCACGTCGTCGATCGCGTCCGTCATCCAGTCCTCTGGACCTGTGATGACCCTGGTCTTCGCGGTCCTCCTCCTGAAAGAGCGGATGAACGGTTTCAAGGGCCTTGGGACTGCAATCGCCTTGAGCGGGACCGTCCTCCTCGTGTTCAGCGGGGACATCTCACTGAGGAACGAGAGCTTCGTGAGCAGCCTCCTCATCCTCACGTCGGCCGTGTCTTACGGTCTGGCATGGGTTTCAGCGAAACGTATGCTCGAGAGGAACCCGCCGATGCTGATCATCGGCCTGTCCTTGGCGCTCGGCACTCTGATCCTTGGGCTTGCACTGCCATTTGACCAAGACCCGAAGTCCATAATCACCGCATCGTCCGTCCTCAACTTGATGGTGCTTGGCGTGTTCTGCGCTGGCCTGTCCTCGGTATTGTACCTTTCATCGCTTGAGCGCAGGGAGGTCTCGCAAATGGCCTTCTTCATCTATCTGATGCCGGTCTTCGCATCTGTCTTCGCCTGGGCCATACTCGGACAGGGCGTGGCCACCTGGACCGTCGTCTGCGGCATCATAATTGTGGCTGGCATCGTCGTCGCGAACAAGAGCGGAAAGATCAGGTGAGCTTGCCCTCAGGCGTACTGGCTCGCGTCCATGCCTCCATCTACCTGCCCTCGCTCGCTCGGTTGAAGGGGGACCTCGCCTGCGACCACGGCCCGGTTGTAGTAGACCTTGAACAGGATTGGCGCGAGAATCGTGGACACGAACGCCATCAGGACGAGCAGGGAGAACAGGTACTCCTTCCCTTCGAACAAACCCGTCTCGAAGGCGAGCTGGGCGAAGACAAGCTCCATCGCACCCTTCCCCATCATCATCGAACCGATGGCCATCGACTCGTTGGAGCTCAGACCGCCCCACCTGGTGACAACATAGGAGCCTGCGACCTTGCCGATGATCGCTACTGACAGGATCGCGGCGAACAGCGGTAGGTGCTTGACCACCAGGTCGAAGTCGACCGAGAAGCCTATCAGCACGAAGAATATCGGTGCCAGAAAGCCGAGGGTAAGGCCAGAGAGTATGTCCTCGACCCTGGCCCACACCTTGAGACCTTTTCCGGTCTCGCGCAACAGAAGACCCGCTATGAACGCGCCTATTACTCCGGGGAGACCGACCCACTCAGCGACGATCGCAAAGGTGATGGCGATGCCGATCGCAACCGCGAATGCGGCCTCACCGGTCCGCATCCACCTCAGGACCTTGTAGATGTACGGCACGATTAGCCGCCCGACGACCATCGCGAAGACGAAGAAAAAGATGAAGCCAACCGCTATGTAGATCGCGGTCGACCATGTCGCGGAACCTTCCGCGGCTCCGATGATGATGCCGAGCACCATGAGAAGCGCGATGTCTGTGATGAGCGCGGCGCTCACTATGATTCCGCTTGTCCTCGTGCCGATGACGCCCATGTCCTTGAGGATCCTGATCGTGACGGGCAGAGCGGTGACGGCCATGGCCACCGCCATGAATGCAAGAGTCAAGCCTTCCAGGCCGAAGGCAATTCCGACTATTACGCCCAACGATGCTGGGACGGCGATCCCGACGACCGCGATGCCGGTGCCAAGCCATGAGGACGCCTTGATCATTTTTGGCGAGAACTCGAGACCGACATAGAGCATCAAGAAAAGGATGCCCAGGTCCGCGAGCTGCCCAATGAAAGTGCTTCTCGCTCCGGGCTCCCACATATCATGCAAGCCCGTGAAAATCCTACCAAGGAGGAAAGGCCCGAGCACGACCCCTGCAAGGAGTTCGCCCACGATGGGTGGCTGGTTGATGCGCGATACGGCCTCTCCGAGCGCCTTCGCGAAGGCAATGATCAGAAGCACGTAGACGAGTATCATCAGGTCCATGGGCGCACCGTCATCTGGTCGGAGGGCATTGGCCTTGCTCGGAGATTAACTTTCGCAAGCGCCCGAGCAACGTGTTCCGGGCCCGAGAAACAGTTATTACCTCCCACCAGGTTACGCCGAACAGGTGTAATTTCTTGCCACAATGGCAGCACATCACGTACTCGAAGGAGATCACTCCAGCATTGTTCGGCCAGCAGGTCACGGTGGGCGGTTGGGTCCAGGACGTGAGGAACCTGGGAGCCATCTCGTTCCTGCAGCTGCGCGACAGGGACGGGGTAATCCAGGTCACGACGCTGAAGAAGAGGAACAAGGAGCTCTTCGATCTCGTCGCTTCGATTCCAAGGGAATCCGTCGTCCGGGTGACCGGCATGCTCAAGGAGAGCAAGGAAGCAAGAGCGGGCTTCGAGATCCTCCCGGACAAGATAGACATCTTGAGCAAGGCAGAGACGCCGTTGCCGCTTGGTGTCGTCGACAAAGTCGGCGCGGACCTGGATACCAGACTGAACAACCGCTTCTTGGACCTTAGGAAGGAGGAGATACGGGCGATATTCCAGATCGAGGCCAAGACCATCGAAGGCATCCGCAGGTTCCTGATGTCCGAAGGATTCATCGAGGTCAGCACGCCAAAGATCGTCGCGGCGGGCGCCGAGGGGGGGTCGACGCTGTTCCCGATCAAGTATTTCGACAGGGGTGCTTACCTTGCCCAGAGCCCTCAGCTGTACAAGCAGAACCTGATGGCGACAGGCTTGGACCGGATATTCGAGATCGCGCACGCATACAGAGCAGAGGCTTCCGACACGGTCAGACACATCGCGGAGTTCATCTCGCTCGATGTGGAGATGGCGTTCATCGAGTCCTCCGAGGACGTGATGGCCGTCGCAGAAGGAATCGTCGTCAACAGCTTGGAGCACGTGCGCGAGCACGCGAAGGTCGAACTTCAGAAGCTAGGCCTTGAGATCGAGAAGCCCTCGATTCCCTTCCCGCGCGTGAAGTACAAGGAGGCCGTCGAGATGGTGAGGGCTGCCGGCCTGAGCATCGAGCACGGCGAAGACCTCGGGACGGAGGGCGAGAAGGCCCTCGGCGAGGTGATGAAACGCGAAAAGAACTGCGACCTTTATTTCATCACAGAGTTCCCGACAGCACTTAAGAGAGGCACTTTCTACGCCAAGCGATTCGAAGATGACCCGGAGACCACAGGGTACTTCGACTTGGACTACAAGGGACAGGAGATCGTGTCGGGAGGACAGCGAGAACACCGGTACGACGTCCTCATAGAACAGATGAAAGAGAACAACCTCAACCTCGACTCGTTCGACTTCTACCTGAAGGCGTTCAGGTTCGGCATGCCGCCCCACGGGGGATTCGGCTTCGGCGTCGAACGGTATGTCCAGAAGATGCTCAATCTTGGGAACATCCGTGAGGCGGTCCTCTATCCAAGGGACAGGTCGAGGCTCATCCCGTAGGATTGCTGCGTGTACCGATAAATGATTTAGGTCCTTCGGACATTACATTAGCTGAAGGCGATGGGACGCATTTTTGAGCGGGAGCTCAAGGGAATACTGAGAGCTGACGAGAACATGCTCTCGAGGGTGACGAAGACCTGCGACAGCGACGAGAGACGGGCGTATCTCCGGATCAAGGAGCGCCCGTTCATGGTCATCAGGGGTGCAGGATCGCTCGGAGTCGACCTTGTCGCGGTACGAGCTGGCATCTCCTTCCCGATCGAGGTCAAGAGCTCAGTGAGCGATGTCCTCCGGTTCAGCAGGAGCGAGAAGCTGGCGATCCAGGCACAGGAGATGATTGACGATTGCAGGCGCGTCGGCCTGATGCCCATATACGCGTTCAGGTACAAGCGCCAGAGAGGAGATGCGTGGAGGATCTTCACCCTGGATGTCGGCCCGATCAACGGGCGCCTGAAAGTGGTCTACGACCGACTGCCCAAGATAACCCCGTCGAAAGAGGGGAACCTGATAATGCGCTGGCACGATGGGATGCCTTTGAGCAAGTTCATCGACTACGTAGTCACGCTCTCCAGCTGAGCGAATACGATAGGAAAAGCATCCTCATCGAGCCCTTTGCCTACGTCGAGCGGCTTTTGAAGAACGCAATCACCTTCGGTCTGCCTAGATAGATGGCGACCACCGAGTTGGATACTATCATCCACCAGGGGGAACCCAGGCCCACCTTCTGAGGAAGGTTGGGAAGGAAAATCATGAGGAGTACTGCGAGGACGATGGTCAGCACTGCCAACCTTCTGCCATGCCTCCTCGCCCATTCGTGCCCCTTGACGTACCCCCTAGCGTACCACAATGACCACAACGCGAAGGCCAGGAAGATGAGGCCGAGCCAGAAGAATATGGATGCGGCGTTCTCTGCGACCCAAGGCGAGCTCTGAAGGGATTGCTGGACCGAGGCCGTGTTCGCCAACGAGGAAACGGCGAAGAAGAAGAGGCTGCTGCCCAGGGCGTTCAGACCCGACAGGATCTGGATGATCGCGAGGATCGTGACTCCGAACGGCCTTTTGGGTCGTGAACGATTTGACGTCGCCATGCTAGATGCCCATTCCTACGAATAGTTCGCTGCCTATTTGGTTTGTGCCTCAGAGATGATACTGGCTGGATGGCGCCCGTAGGGACCATCCAGCCTCAAGAGGTTTTCAGCACTCATAGGGCTCATCACGGGTCCTTTCGAACCTCAGCTGACCCTCTTGTCATCATGCCGCCCCAATCTCACTCAGGGTATTTTAGAAGCGCTGCCTTAGCGGATCGTGTCAAAGCACGGGTTAAATATCTGGCAATCCCTGACAACGGTGCGTGGAGCTGCTGAGCGAGAACATCTGGATATTCTTTGGCTTCGCAATCCTGATCTCCCTGTCCGGAGTGATGACCCCAGGGCCACTGTTCGCGGCAGCTGTGGCCAAGGGCTACAAGGACAAGCGAGCTGGCATCAAGATCGCCTTGGGACACGGTCTGGTCGAGTTCCCGCTCATGGCCTTGATATTCTTCAGCATAGGGACCATCTTCACTGACCCTTTGGTCAAGCTGGGCATAGGTCTTGTCGGGGGAGCCTTCCTCCTGCAGATGGGTTACAAGATGGTGAGATCGAGGAGAGTGATAGCGGGAGGGGATGAGAAGTACTTCCCCTACGACTCGCTCTGGGCAGGTGCGATCACCTCTTCGCTCAACCCCTACTTCCTGCTCTGGTGGGCCTCGGTCGGGGCAGTTCTAATCTACAACGCGCAGGAGTTCGGCGCCATCATAGTCGTGGTCTTCGCCATCGTTCACTGGAGCTGCGACCTTGCGTGGTACACATTCACTTCATTCACAGTATACAAAACGAAGCACCTCTGGACGCCGACCATGCATGAGCTCGTCTTCGGCATCTGCGGAGTAGTAATGATAGCGTTCGGTGTCTACTTCATCGCCGGCCCAGGGTACGAGCTAGCAACATCCCTGTAGCTCTATCTCCCGGCCGCAATCATCCTCTCGAGGGGCACCTTCGCCCTCTTGATTATGTCGGCTGGAAGCTCGATCTTGAACTGCATCTTGAGGAGGGCGTCCCTGACGTCTTCCAGTGTGATCTCCCTCATGTTCGGACAAGCCGCATTGGGGCTCGAGTAGAACACCTTGCCAGGAGCCTCCTTCCTGAGCCTGTGCAGCATGTTCTCCTCGGTCCCGATGATGAACTCCTTCTTGGGCGAGGCGATAGCGTGCTTGATGATGCCTTCAGTTGAGAACGCGTGGTCCGCGAAATCTATGACGTCCGGAGAACACTCGGGGTGCACGAGCACCTCGGCGCCTGGGTGCTTCCTTTTCAGCTCCTCGAGGTCCTTCTTGGTGATGTTCACATGGGTCGGACAATACCCCGGCCACAGGATTATCTCCTTGTCCTTCACGAACCTCTGGACATACAGCCCCAGGTTCGTGTCAGGAACGAAGATGATCTTCTTGTCTGGAAGCGACTGGACGATCTTGACGGCGTTGGCCGAAGTGCAGCAGATATCAGTCATCGCCTTCACTTCTGCGGACGTGTTCACGTAGGAAACGACCGGCGCCCCGGGATGCTCCTCCTTGAGCGCTCGGAGGGACTCCGGATCGACCATCGCGGCCATAGGGCACTTGGCTTTCAGGTTTGGGTGGAGGACCGTCTTCTCCGGGTTGAGGATCTTGGCCGATTCCGCCATGAAGTCGACGCCGCAGAACACGATGACCTTGGCTTTGGTCTTGGATGCCTGGACCGAGAGCCCGTAGGAATCCCCCAGGAAATCGGATATCTCCTGGACCTCCTTCCTCTGATAGTTGTGCCCTAGTATGATGGCGTCCTTCTCCTTTTTCAAGTCGAGGATCCTCACCTGAAGAGCGTTCAGAGTCACGAGAATCGGTTTATAAACAGGCGCGTATTAATCCTTTCCTTCGAACATCCGAAAGGATACTCCGGCGGGGGATGACTGATTGGCCTCTTCCGCCTCGCAGGTCGAGTCGATTGACAACCTATCGATTGATATTGGGCGCAGACGACTGGATGACGATTCATATTAAGTCACGAAGCTTCATATATGGCACGGCTAATAATATTGGGACGGGAAGGGAATGAAGCCGGTCGTGGATCCGAAGCTGTGCAAGGGCTGCAACATATGCGTCTACATCTGTCCGAAGAAGTGCTACTCCAGAGGCACTGATATCTCCGACATTGGATACTTCGACGCCATCGTCGACGCGCACGAGAAATGTTACAATCACAATCGATCAGGAAAACTACTCTGCGAACTCTGTATCCTGAGCTGCCCCGACCAGGCGATCTCGTGGCATCCCGAGACCGAGGAGGAGCAGAGCAGATGAGGGCCCGACCCGGAGAATACTTCCTTCAGGGGAACGAAGCCTGCGTCGAGGGGGCCATCGTTGCCGGAGTGAGATTCTTCGCTGGCTACCCTATTACTCCGTCGACCGAGATCGCGGAAGGCCTGGCCAGAAGGCTAACCGGGACCGATGAAGTATTCCTTCAGATGGAGGACGAGATAGCCTGCATATCCGCGGTCATAGGTGCTTCCTGGGGAGGCGTGAAGTCGATGACGGCGACATCCGGCCCGGGATTCTCCCTGATGCAGGAGGCCATTGGGTATGCCGCGATGTCGGAGACGCCGGTTGTGATAGTCAACGTCATGCGCGGAGGTCCTTCGACGGGCCAGCCCACGCGCGCCTCGCAAGGCGACGTCATGCAAACCAAATGGGGTTCCCATGGCGATTACCAGGTCATCGCATTCGCGCCCGCATCCGTGCAGGAGATGTTCGATCTGACTGTTGAGGCTTTCAACTACGCGGAGAAGTACCGGGTCCCGGCATTCCTCCTGTCCGATGCAGAGGTGGGTCACATGAGGGGCCCTCTCACGATCCCCGACAAGATCAGAATCGTGAACAGGAAGGAGAAAGGAATCAAGCGCTCCGACGAGGCCTATGACATTTCAGACGAGCTGGTCCATCCTTTCCCAGTGTTCGGGAAGGGGCACAAGACAATGATCACGGGCATGACGCACGCCGAGGATTCTCGGATAGAGCCCGAGGACCCGAAGATCCACCAGGAGCTGGTCAAGCGGCTCTCGCAGAAGGTGCTCATGAACCGGAAGGACATCAACAAGTGGGAGGTGATGTGCCCCGGTTCGAAGACCATGGTCGTGTCTTACGGAGCCGCGTCGCTCGGCGCGATGGAAGTGGCGTCGCAGGACGACAGGATCGGTCTTCTCAGGCTGAAGACCATCTGGCCCTTCCCCGAGGAGCCCGTCGCAGAGATCGCGAGCCATTGCGATAGGATGCTCGTGTGCGAGATGAACCTCGGCCAGCTGTACGGTGACATCAAGAGAGTGGCGCTCGAGGCTGGCTGTCGGAAGGTCGAACTGCTCTCGAAGATAGGCGGGGACCCGCCGACGCCCAGCGAGGTAAGGCACAAGCTGCATGAGATGGGGGCGATCTGATGGAGCTGTTCGATTTCTACAGGAAGGACCGCTGGCCGCATGTCTTCTGCCCGGGATGCGGGAACGGCACCGTCATGAACTGCTTCTACAGGGCGTTCAACGATCTCGGCCTCCCCCTGGACCGGACTGCCTTCGTCGGCGGGATCGGCTGCTCATCGAGGATCCCGCTCTACATCAACTCGGATGCGCTCCACACGACTCACGGCAGAGCCATCGCATTCGCTACCGGACTGAAGCTCGCGAGCCCCGAGCTGAAGGTCGTGGTCTTCACGGGCGATGGCGACCTGGGCGCGATCGGCGGCAACCACTTCATAAACGGCTGCAGGCGCAACCTCGACATGACGGTGATCTGCATCAACAACAACATCTACGGGATGACGGGCGGCCAGGCATCGATAACCACGCCGCACGATTTCCTGTCGACCACCACGCCGTCGGGGAACAAGGAATACCCGTTCGACCTTGCGGAGATCGCGGTCGCTGCTGGTGCGAACTATGTTGCCAGATGGACCACCAGGCAGGTCCACGAACTCACGAAATCGATCAAGACGGCGCTCCAGAAGAAAGGGTTCGCGTTCGTCGAGATAGTGTCCCAGTGTCCGATAAACTTCGGTCGGAGGAACAAGATGCCCGACCCTACACAACTCCTGGACTGGTTCAAGGAGAGCTCGGTCAGGAGGGACAAGGCGAGGACGGCCGCGGTGGACCACGTGGACCTGAACCTCGCCGGCCAGATAACCGTTGGCGAGTTCGTCGACAGGAACCGCGAGTCTTATGAGGAGCTCATCGGGGTTGTGAAGCATGGATAGGCAGATCAGGTTCTCGGGTTTCGGGGGCCAAGGCGTGATCCTAATGGGTATAGTCCTTGCCCGCGCGGCATCCCTCTACGAAAGAACCACGACCGACGATGGACACTCGAGAGGGAAACAGGCCATTCAGACCCAGTCCTATGGGCCATCAGCGAGAGGCGGGCATTCAAAATGCGACGTGAAGATCTCGGACCATCAGATGCTGTACCCCTTCGTCGAGATCCCAGACGACCTCATCATCATGTCTCAGCAGGCCTACCTGAAGTACATCGGTGACAGGAAGCCGGACACAAGGATCCTCATCGACCCGGACCTGGTCTTGGAAAGGCCGGAAGGGGATGTCTACGAGGTTGCAGCCACAAAGGCAGCCGAGAGCCTGGGCACCAGGATAGTGGCCAACATAGTGATGCTCGGAGCCTTCAGGGAGATATCGGGCATCGTCTCCCGTGATTCGCTCGAGAAGGCGCTTTTCGATTCATTGCCCCCGGCCACGCACGAACTGAACAAGAAGGCCCTGAGCCTCGGGGCTGAGCTGGGACGCGAGGCGCAGAGCAGGCTAGCGAAGAGTTAAAGACGACAGAAGCGTTGGACGACCTAGGGGCTGCAAATTGATCATAGAATCCGTGCTCAAGGAAGGGAGGAAGGCCCTTGCGGAGAACGAGGTCAAGGAACTCCTCCGAGAGTCGGGGATCCCGACGACGGATTTTCAGGTCGTGGGCAGGTACGAGGAGATCGACCAGAAGAAGCTGAAGTCCCACGTCGTCCTGAAGGTCTGCTCGCCGAACATCCTGCACAAGACTGACGTTGGCGGTGTTGTCCTGGACATCCCGAGGGACCAGCTCGAACAGGAGTTCAAGAAGATGCGGGAGAAGTTCCCCAACGAGAAGCTCCTGGTCGAATCCGTGCAGGACAGGCGCGTCGAGGTCATCATCGGCCTCATCAACGACCCCACATTCGGCCTGACGGTCATGTTCGGCCTGGGCGGCATCTACACGGAGGTCTACAAGGACGTCACGTTCAGGGTGGTGCCTATCAAGCGCGAGGACGCCGAGGAGATGTTGCACGAGATCAAGGCGGCGCCGATCCTTGAGGGCTTCAGGAAGATCAAAGTGGACAGGGAGGCCATACTGAACGTACTGATGAAGGTCTCATCCCTGGGAGAGAAGTACATGGACAAGATCGATCAGATGGACCTCAACCCGGTCTTCGTGAAGGAGAAGGGAGCGGTTGTGGTCGACGCGAAATTGTTGCTGAGATGAGTTCCTTCCGAATTGGCTAGTGGTCCGCGGGGTCTTGCAATTGATCGCGAAAGGTGGACGGGGGTTCGTGGGGCTGGGGGTTCTGGCGGCCATAGCCACGATCCCTTTCGAGATCTACGCATCCATCGGGTTCGGCGCGTTCACCGTTTTCCTCGCCGTCATGTTCAGGGACCCCAAACGGACGATTGGGAAAGGAATAGTGGCGCCTGCCGACGGGACGATCAGGGAGGTGGACCCGTCCAAGGGCCTCGTCTCGACCTATCTCGGGCTCCGGAACGTCCACGTCACCCGAGCGCCCATTCCAGGCGTCGTGGAGAAAGCGGAGATCATCAAAGGAAGGCACAAGCCTGCATTCGCGAAGACATCCACGGGAAACCAGAGGTTCGAGATACTCGTGAGGACCGAGATCGGACAGATCCGCGCCGTGGAGATGGTCGGGGCGATAGCTCGCCGCATCGTGCCATACATCGAGGAAGGACAGTCACTTGCCAAAGGAGAGAAGCTCAGCCTGATACGCTTCGGGTCCCGGGTCGACCTTTTCCTCCCGGTCGGTTCTGTCAGGATCATGGTCAAGAAAGGCCAGAAGGTCAGGGCCGGGCTGACTCAGATCGCGGAGGTGCCGGATGGCCGCTTGGAGTAAGGTTTCGCTCGGGGACCTGTTCACGCTCGCGAACGGCGTCCTGGGGTTCGTCGCGATCACCTTCATTCTGGACAAGGACTTCCTGGGCGCGATGAACCTGATATTCCTCTCGATGATGATGGACGGGCTGGACGGGTACATGGCGAGGAGGTTCGGCAGCAAGCACACGAGAGGACAGGTACTGGATTCCATCTCGGACTCCATATCCTTCGCCTTCGCGCCTGCGCTCCTCATCTATGCGGAGTTCCACACGCCCGGGGATCCGCTGAAATCGATCGTCTCGCTCCTTTGCGCCATCGCGTTCCTGGCCTCGGGGCTGTTCAGGCTCGCAAGATTCAGCGTGGGGGGCTACCAGCTCTCATACTTCGTCGGGATGCCCGCCCCCGCGGGAGCACTCGTCATCGTCCTGATATGCATGCTGTTCGGGGCCGTGCCGCTGGCGGATGGAGCACACCGCTACTACTTCATCGCGCTCTCGTCGCCAGTGCTGGTCCTCGCGTTCGCGCTCCTCATAAGTTTTCTCATGGCCTCGGAGATCCCCTACCCCAAGATCCGTGGAAAGATGGCGGCCGCCAGCGGGTTCGCGCTCTTTCTCGCCGTCACCCCAGCGATAGCTGGCCTCCTCCTAGTCGGCGACCAACCCTTATATACAGCATTCTCACGTACCGCCACGAGCATAGCACTGGCACTATCGTTGGTCTATGTTTTCGGAGGCCCTTTGTATGAACGACACGAGAGAACAGCAAGCGGATAGCTACTTCTCGTGCTCTGACGCTGAAAGGGCGGCCTTCGAGGCGGGGATCAAGCTCGGGACAATCTATCACCAGTTCGTGGGCGTCCCTTTGAGCACGGGCACCGTCCAGACGCTCGAAGGGGCGATAGAGGCGGCGAGCCGGGTCCAGCCGTTCGTGGAGGACATCAAGGTGACGATCGACAGGTCCAAGCTTCGGGACAAGCACGGTCAGTACGACTACGTTCCCCTGACTGGAGACATGCTTGACGTCTCCCTCGTAGTCAAGTACAAGAGCACGAGGGTGAAGGCAAGCATGAAGTTCCTCAAGGAGATGAACTACCCTCTCATGTACATCGAGAAGATAGAAAGGGCTTGAGAGACTGCGCGAAGCTTCCCCCAAACTGGATTGAGATGTTGAAGATTTATGACATGCATCATATATTTGAAAGGCCATACAGGTGACCGTTTGTCTGGTTCTATGGTGAGGCGATGACGAGGGGAATCAAGATAGGGATCACGGGACTTCCTGGAGCCGGAAAGACCCAAGCCCTCGTGAAGGTGATCGAGATGCTCGAGGAGGAGAACCTAGTAGTCGGGGGCATGGTCACCGAACCGATCATCGAGAGCGGAAAGAGGGTCGGATTCTACGTGATGGACTGGAAGAGCAAGCGGAAGGCGGTCTTCGCCCACATTGAGACGGAATCGAAGTTCAGCGTCGGGAAGTACGGCGTCAATCTGGAGAGCTTGGACACCGTCGGGGTCGAGGCTCTGGTCGACGCCAGCAAGAGCGCGGACGTCATCGTGATCGATGAGGTCGGCAAGATGGAGGTCGAATCCGAGAAGTTCGTGAAGGCCGTCAAGGACGCGATGGAGGTCG
The DNA here is from genome assembly GCA_937872085.1 of uncultured euryarchaeote. Lineage (GTDB taxonomy): Archaea > Thermoplasmatota > Thermoplasmata > UBA10834 > UBA10834 > COMBO-56-21. The sequence goes on along the minus strand of CALMQK010000211.1, from coordinate 5,311 downwards.
ACAAGCCCATCATACTCACCCTTCACAAGAAGTCCAGGAACCCGTTGCTCCAGGACATCCGGAGGAGAGATGATGTGAGGATACTCGAAGTCACTCCGATCAACAGGAACCTCCTCCCGTACAAGATCATCAAGCTGATGAAGGGCGAATACGTTTGATGTCGGATGGCTTCGCCAAGGTCAGGGAGGGCATCACCGACCTTCTTGTGCCCGAGAGTTTCTGCAGGAAGGGCCCTGGCACTCGGACTGGCGAAGTGTTCTACAACAGGCAGATGGAGTTCGGCAGGGACATCTCCGTCGTCTTCGGAAGGGAGATCTTCAAGGAAGGACAGAAGATCCTAGATGGACTTGCCGCGACCGGAGCGAGAGGGCTCAGGCTCGCGAACGAGTGCGGGGTGAAAGCGGATTTCGTGCTCAACGACAGGGACCTGAGAGCAGCGGTCCTGATCAAAGAGAACGCGGAGCTGAACAGTCTGGGCCACGTGAAGGTGCAGTGCTGCGATCTTCGGAGCCTACTCGCGGGAGAGCAATTCGATTACATCGACGTGGACCCGTTCGGCACTCCGATAGACTTCATCGATTCCGCATTGCAGAGCTGCGCGAACGGAGGGGTCATCGCGATCACGGCGACGGACACCGCACCACTGTACGGGACCTATCCGAGGACATGCTTCAGAAGGTATGGGTCGCGTTCGGCGAAATCGCCGTTCGCACACGAGACTGGACTCAGGATATTGACAGGGTACTTGGTGAGGGAGGCGGCGAAGCATGACAGGGCGGTGGAACCCCTTCTATGCTTTCACGCCGACCATTACTTCAGGTGCTATGTCAAGATCATCAACGGAGCGGTCAAAGCGGACAGCGCGATCAAGAAGATGGGATTCGCGACGTTCGACAGGAAGACCCTTGAACGAGGGATATCGCCCGAGAGGCTGACCGACAAAGACGCTGGACCGCTATGGTCGGGCCCCCTTTTCTCGAAGGACCTGCTCAGATCGATGAGGGCCACGGGCGACCTGGGGACGGCAGCGCGATGCTCCAAAGTGCTTGAGACCTGGCGGGAGGAGGTCGGGATGCCACCGTGCTTCTTCGGGATGGACGAGCTGGCCCAGAAGACGAAGCTTGCGCCGCCGAAACTGCTGGAATTCGTGGCGCATCTTGTGGATGCCGGAGCGAAGGCCTCAAGGACCCATTTCGACCCAAAGGGTCTCAAGACCGACCTGACTGCCGGAGAGCTACTGGACGAATACAAGAAGTTCGCGAAGACCAGGTGACCGCAGAGTCAAACCTTTTATAAGTTTGACCTGGATTGCTTGTCCGATACAATGCCGTCACTGGTGGTCGTAGGCTCTCAATGGGGAGATGAGGGCAAGGGCAAGATCGTGGACTTCCTGGCGAACGAGGCGAACGTCGTCGTCAGATACCAGGGCGGCAACAACGCCGGGCACAGCGTGAAGATCGGCGAGCGGCTGTTCGCGCTGCACCTCGTCCCATCTGGCATACTCAGGCCCGGCAAGACTGCAATCATCGGCAACGGAGTCGTCGTCGATCCAGGGGCGCTTCTGAAAGAGATGAACGATCTCGAATCCAAGGGTGTAAGCATCAAGAACCTGAGGATCAGCGACCGCGCCAACGTGATCATGCCTTACCACAGGCTCCTGGACGGGGCAGAGGAACGCCTGAGGGAAGGAGCGAAGGTGGGGACGACGGGCCGTGGCATAGGTCCATCCTACTCCGACAAAGTCGCTCGGCTGGGAATCCGGATGGTCGATCTCGTCGACGAGAACGCGCTTTCAGAGAAGCTGGGATTCCTCGTACCTCTGAAGCAGAGGATGCTGGATGCGTATGGAGACAGAGCGAAGTTGGACCTGGAAGCGATCAGAAGGGAATACGTGGATTATGGCATCAAGCTGGCGAAATACGTGACAGACACGGGAGAGATCGTAGGCGACTCCATCCGAAGAGGGAAGAAGGTCCTGTTCGAGGGCGCCCAGGGCACGATGCTGGACATCGACCATGGGACATATCCGTTCGTCACCTCATCAACGACGGTCGCGAGCAACGCGGCCTCCGGTTCCGGGATCTCCCCGCTACTCTTGGACGAGGTCTACGGCGTGGTCAAAGCGTACACCACGAGAGTCGGAGAAGGGCCGTTCCCGACCGAGCTCACAGATGACCTCGGGAGGACGATAGCCGAGAAGGGCGGAGAGTTCGGCACGACCACGGGCCGACCGAGGAGATGCGGTTGGCTGGATCTCGTGGTCACAGGATACGCGAACTCGCTGAGCGGATTGAGCGGGATCGCGCTGACGAAGATAGACGTCCTTGGAGGGATCGGCGACCTCAAGGTGTGCACCCACTACGCAGTCGGCGGTAAGAGGGTGCTGAGAATACCAGCTGACCTCAAGAAGCTCGAGAGGTGCGAACCGAAGTACGCGACCCTCAAGGGTTGGGACGAAATCGACGTACCTGAGATGAAGAGGGTGCTATCACGCGGGTTCACGGCCCTGCCCGAGAACATGAAGAAATACGTCAGGTTCGTGGAGAATCGAATGAAGGTCCCGGTCGTGCTGCTCGGGCTCGGACGAAGGAGAAACGAGATACTCGACCTCAGGAAATCGAAGTGGAAGACGCGTAGAAAATGAGGGGGCGTCCTGCCAGATTTATAATCTGGCAGCGGAAAAAGCGATGCCCATCATCATTATATAAGCCCGCAATCATCCAACTAAAGGATGCGTCGGCTAATCATCAGCGAGAAGAGCCATGCCGCGCGAAGGATAGCGCTTATTCTTTCGGACAACACCCAGAAGAGCAGGTCCGTCGCCGGCCACCAGGTGCTTACTTTCAAGAAAGGCGAGGACGACTACTTCGTGCTCGGACTCCGGGGTCACATCGTCATGCTCGACTATCCGGACAAGTACAACGATTGGAGCGCGGTCAATCCCAAAGAACTGGTGTATGCGAAAGCGGAGAAGAAGGTCGACCCCACGGCGAAGAAGATCATGAACGCGCTCACGGACATAGGCTCGGGGGCGGACGAGATAATCGTCGCCACGGACTATGACAGAGAGGGCGAGCTGATCGGCGCGGAGGCGCTCGAGGAGGCACGAGTCAATTGCGTGATCCGGAGGGCGAAGTTCAGCGCGCTCACGAAGGCCGAGATCGAAAGAGCGTTCTCGGAGCTCACCGATCTCGATTACAAACTCGCTGCTGCGGCAGAGACACGGCAACTGATCGACCTTGCCTGGGGAGCCGCGCTCACGAGGTTCATCTCCTTGGCTTCGGGTCAACTCGGCAAGGACTTCCTTTCCGTCGGGCGCGTTCAGAGCCCGACTCTGGCGCTCATCGTTGACAGAGAACGGGAGATCGAAGCGTTCAAGCCCACTCCGTACTGGCTCGTCGACGCCGAGATCAAGAAGGACGAGACGAACTTCAAGGCGCTGCACAAGAACGGAAAGTTCCTCGACAAGGAGGAGGCGCACAACGCCTTCACCAAGGCGAAGCTCGCCAACGAAGCGGCCATCAAGGAGGTGAATGTGACCGAGAACAGCGAGTATCCCCCGGTTCCATTCAGCACGACGATATTCCTGATGGAGTCGAACAAGCTCGGACTCACCGCATCCCTGGCGATGAAGATCGCCGAGGACCTTTATCAGAACGGGTACATCTCATACCCGAGGACGGACAACACGGTCTACCCAATTTCCCTGAGCCTGAGGATGATCCTCGAGAAGCTCAAGAAGTCCGAGTTCTCGGCCGAGGCGGAGGAGCTCCTCGCTCAGGAGAGCCTGAAACCTTCGAGGGGGAAGAAGAGCACGACGGACCATCCACCGATACACCCAGTCGAGGCCGCCAAGAAGGGGGAGCTCAAGGGGCACCAATGGGACGTTTACGAGCTGGTGACCCGGAGGTTCCTGGCCACGGTCGCCCCCGCGTGCAAGTCGAAGACGACCAAGGTCAACATCGATATCGGCGGAGAACCCTTCGAGAGCGAGGGGTACAACATCCTCTTCCCGGGTTGGAGGAAGTACTATCCATATTACAGGGCGCAGGAAGTCACATTGCCAGCACTATCGGCCGGCGATCGCGTCAGTGTCCTCGCGGTGCATTCGACGGAGAAGAGGACCACACCGCCTGACAGATACTCCCAGGGGACCCTGATCAAGAAGATGGAGGATCTTGGATTGGGGACCAAGAGCACGCGTCACGAGACCATCCAGAAGCTCTTCGACAGGAGTTTCGCGAAGGGCGCGAGGAGCTTGGAGCCCACGGAGAGCGGCGTAGCTGTCATAACCGCCCTCGAGCAGTTCGCGAATGACATCACCAGCGCGAAGATGACATCCCATCTCGAGAGCGACATGGACTTGATCGCGAACGGAGAGCTCGAGCAGGCGGAGGTCGTCGAGGAAAGCCAAGCCATGCTCGAGGACATAATGGACGTCCTCGACAAGCACAAGAAGGAGATTGGGGAGCACATCAGGAAGGCGCTTAGAGATCAGCACACTTTGGGCGCATGCCCGGTGTGCAAGACGGGACAGTTGCTTCAGATAAAGATGAAGAACGGAGGCACCTTCGCTGGTTGCTCGAACTATCCCGAATGCAAGAACACCTATCCACTCCCAAGGGGGCTCCTGGTTCTTCCCACGGACCTGAAGTGCGACGTGTGCGGCGCCCCCAAGGTCAAGACGGTCACGAAGGGACAAGCCCCGACGACCGTGTGCATCGACCCCAAATGCCCGGCCGCACTGAAGGAGAGGTTCATAGGCAAATGCCCGTCGTGCGGTGGTGACCTCAGGATCATCCAGTCCAAGATGGGCAAGAGGTTCACCGGTTGCTCCAACTATCCGAACTGCAAGGTGATCTTCCCTCTACCCCAGCTGGGCAAGGTGATACCGACGGGACAGGTCTGCGACGCGTGTAACTCCCCGCTCATCAAGATCCTCATGTCCAACAGAGGGCAGTGGACTCTCTGCCTCAATATGAACTGCCCGAAGAAGACGAGCAAGGCCTCCAAGAAGGAGGCTGCCGCCGAACCCCCGGAGCAGAAGACCGCGACGAAGTGATGCTCACTCCACAGGCGGGGGTGGGACATCTTCCGGGCCGCTCTCCGTCACCGCAGGCCCCGATGAGGGGAATCCGACCGCTCGCAGTTTCTCCTTCGGCTGGGACGAACCGAGCTTCTTCTCGATCGCCTCAAGCCTCTCCATGACATCGGCCAGCGTGAACTTGTGCTCGGTGAAGCTTAGTGCAATCGTCAGGGCAGCATCGACGAACAGCCACGCCACGAGGACCCACAGAAGTATCGTGAGCAG
>CALMQK010000210.1 GCA_937872085.1 uncultured euryarchaeote | reverse complement strand
TTCCAGTAAACTTCCGGAGGCGAATGCCTTCACCCCCAGATTGAATCGTCTCCGCGCCTCGACCATAAGGATACTGAAATCGAGTAGCCCAATGCGCTCGGGTTCCAGCGTATTCATGTATTCGAAATCCTTCGCGGGGTCGGATTCTCCCCTGAGCTCGCTGAGCAAAAGGCGCTCAAGCCTCCCGGTGGACTTGAGGAATTCCTCCTCGAGGTCCCTTCCCTTCCTGCTCCTCACCCAGACAGCTGCGGCTCTTCCGGTAATGTCTATGGAGAGGAGATGCCGGGCAAGAGCAATCCGGCTCGCCGCGCTTTCGTCATCGAATATTCCAGCTTCGTGGCATGCATTCAGGAACGCGAGGGCCGCCCGAGGGTTCACGACAGCCAATCTTGCCGCCAACAGATCCACCCCCGCGCCTTCTGGTACACTGGCCGTTTCGAGGAAGCCTCTTATGTGATCCTCCAGGGGCACAAGGAAGAAGGAATCTTCAGATCCCAGTTGTCTCCACAACTCCTTTCTGAAGGCTGAGTTCAGAAGTTTTTTCTTCGATGGATTTCCCTTCTCGCACTCAATCCTCATCCCCCGCTCGTAGACATGGGTTACTGGGTCGAGCTTTGATATAGACACGAATCCGAGGCTCCTGAGATCGTCCTTCAGAAGGTCGAAGGTGTATCCAGATTTATGTGCCAGGCCGGGACTGTCAAGACCGTAGATCCACTGGAGCCTGTTCCTCTTTGAATTAAGACCCGCTGATACGAATTCTTTCATGCTCGCCTTGAGGTCGGGCGTTTCGAGGATCAGTCGTCCGCCCGGTTTCAGGACCCGGAACCATTCATTCAACGCGTACCTCCCGTGGACATAGTCCAGATGCTCGATGAGGTGGTCCGCTTCAATCTCATCTACGGTCGATGGTCTAAAAGGCAATTGTATGACATCAGATACGATGTCAGCAACGCTTCTGTCGTACCTATCGATGTTCAAGTATCCGGGTTTGTACTCGTCCCCACAACCTAGGTGAAGCTTGATGGGCATGCACTCGTACGACAATTCCTGACTACGTGATTAAACCATCGTTCGCTTGACAATTCTTCCTGGATACGCTCAGTGCCTGCGCATCGGTAGTCTGATGCCGCTTTGTCTCGCCTTCTCGATGGCTTCGGGATATCCGGCATCTGCGTGCCTGATGACGCCCATTCCCGGATCGGTTGTCAGGACACGCTGGATCTTCTCGTCTGCCGCATCGGAACCGTCGGCAACCACGAGCAGTCCGGCATGGGTCGAGTAGCCGATGCCGACGCCTCCGCCATTGTGGATCGCAACAAGGTCCGCCCCTGCTGCCGTGTTGATGAGCGCGTTTAGCAGAGGCCAGTCTGCTATCGCATCGCTCCCGTCCCTCATCCCCTCGGTCTCCCTGTTCGGCGAGGCTACAGACCCGCAATCCAGGTGATCCCGAGTAATCACGATGGGTCCCTTCAGCTCGCCATCCCTCACCATCCTGTTGATGATCATCCCGAATCTCGCCCTCTCCCCGAAACCCAGCCAGCATACCCGGGCAGGCAGACCTTCCCAGGGGATCTTGGCCTCGGCGAGCTTGATCCAGTTGATTAGTTGCTTGTTGTCCTTGAATTCCTTCATCACGACCTTGTCGGTCTTGATGATGTCCTCGGGGTCTCCGGAGAGCGCGACCCATCGGAACGGACCCCGTCCCTCGCAGAACATTGGCCGGATGTATAGCGGCACGAAACCCTTGAAATCGAATGCATTCGAGACCCCGGCCTTCAGCGCCTGTCCACGGATGTTGTTCCCGTAGTCGAAGACGACGGCGCCCTTGCGCTTCAGGTCCAGCATGGCCCTCACATGAATGGCGATGCTTTCCATTGCGCTCCTTCGGTACTCATCCGGGTCGGATACCCTGAGCTTGGCGGCAGCGTCCATGCTAAGCCCCTTGGGTATGTATCCCCCCAACTCGTCGTGGGCTGAGGTCTGGTCGGTGACCACATCAGGAACAATGCCCTTGTCGACGATCTTCGGGAGCGCGTCGGCACAGTTGCCTAGCAGCCCGATCGAGAGTGGTTTCTTCTCCCTCCTCGCCCTGAGCGCGACCTCCAAGGCCTCGTCCAAGTCCACCATTCTCTTGTCGCAGTATCCGTTGTTCACGCGCCTGTCGATCCTCTTCTGGTCGCACTCGACCGTGAGGCAGATGCCTCCGTTCATCGTCACCGCGAGAGGCTGCGCCCCGCCCATCCCTCCCAGTCCGCCGGTGAGAACGAGCCTGCCTTTCAACGAGCCTCCGAAGTTGTCTCTCGCGCATGCCGCAAAAGTCTCGTAAGTCCCCTGGAGGATCCCCTGTGTGCCGATGTACGCCCAGCCCCCAGCGGTCATCTGACCGTACATGATCAGCCCCTTGGCCTCTAATTCGTGGAAGACCTCCCAAGTCGACCAGTGTGGCACCAGATGCGAGTTCGCAATCAATACTCTCGGCGCGAGCTCGGTCGTCTTGAAGACTCCGACGGGCTTCCCGGATTGGATAAGAAGGGTCTCGTCATTTCCAAGGGTCTTCAAGGACTCGACGATCGCGTCATAGCATTCCCAATTCCTGGCCGCCTTCCCTGTTCCCCCATAGATGATCAGGTCCTCGGGCTTCTCAGCGTTCTCCAGGTTGTTCTGGAGCATCCTGAGGATGGCCTCTTGTCTCCAGCTTTTGCATATGAGCTTGCCGCCCCTTCTGGCCTTGATGTTCCGGCCGACCACGTCCACTGGAAGGCCATTAGCCTGGTTATAGGTTTTTGCATGTCCGTTGAGGCAGAGTATTTATGAGCAACCCGGTTATGGACTTCAGTCAATGTTCGAGATACCCACCGTCCTGACAGCAGACGAGATCCTGGACAAGGCCTTCAAGAGGGCCTCCAAAGTGGACTGGGAAGGACCGACAAGGCTCGAGACGGTCCGTGAGATCAACATCTCCAAGCTGAAGTCCTCGAGCGACACCATCGTCAGCACGATGGGGAAGTACGTGAAGGCGTTCCCCAGCATCGATAGGCAGAGCCCGTTCTATGCCGAGCTCATCAACGTCACGATCGGCAGGGACAAGCTGAAGAAGGCTCTCGGTGCGATCGATTGGTCCAGGGGGAATGTCGCGAGGATAGCCAGGGAGGCGACCAGACAGATGGCCTCAGCGAGGAAGATAGACGTGATAGACGAGCTCAGGCGGGCCGCATACGGCAGGATATCGTCGTTCGTGAAACAGGTGGGCAAGGAGCTGAAGTTCCTCTCGAAAGCAAGGGACATAATGAAGAAGTACCCGGCCATCAACCCCGAGCAGCCGACAGTGGTCATCGCGGGCTCCCCCAACGTGGGCAAGAGCCAGCTAGTTGCGAAGATCTCCACGGCGAAACCCAGGGTCGCAGTCTATCCGTTCACGACTCAGGAGATATCCGTCGGCACCTTCGAGAAGAAGTACTTCAGGTACCAGGTGGTCGACACCCCAGGACTCCTGGACAGGCCCCTGGAAGAGCGGAACAGCTTCGAGTTGAGGGGGATCCTCGCTTTGAAGCATCTCGCTGACCTCGTCATATTCATGTTCGACCCGACGGAGACCTGCGGTTACCCCATGTCGGAGCAAGAGCACCTGTTGAAGCAGATACGGGAGCAGTTCTCAACCGTTCCCATCATCGAGGTGGAGAACAAGGCGGATCTGACGAAGAGCAAGGACGAGCGGTTGAAGATATCCGCTTCGACGGGATACAATGTTACGAAACTAATCGACAGGATTGTCGCCGCGCTCAAGGCCCAGCAACCCTTATAGTCGCAGTCACGATTATCTGCCGGGATTGCACATCTAATCATTCCGAAGCGGGATGAGATGTCGTCATCGGCTTCAGGGGGAGCATGTGAAGACGGTTGTTTGCAGTGAATCCATGGAAGAATACTTCTCCAGCCTCCAGCGCGAGGTGGATTCCTGCTACGATGTCGCCAGACGGGCCAGGATGAAGGGTCTGGACCCCGAGATCGACGTGGAGATCCCCCAGGCTGCGGACCTGGCGGAGCGCGTTGAGAAGCTGCTCTTCGAATGGGACGTAGAAGGCATCGCCTCTCGGATAAGGGAGCTGAGCACGGACCACAACCGGGAGGAGGTCTCCATACTGATTGCGAAGGAATACGCCAAGCTTCCAGCGAGATCGATCGAGTTCGCGATGGAAAGGGCGATCAGGGCTGGCCTGGCGGTCCTCACCGAGGGAATACTCGTCGCGCCGCTCGAGGGGATAACGGGGGTCAAGGTCGGCAGGAACTCCGACGGCTCCGACTATCTCACGGTGTTCTTCTCCGGGCCGATACGATCTGCTGGTGGAACAGGTCAGGCGATGAGCGTTCTCATCGCTGACATCGTCCGCCGGGAGATGGGCATCGGAAGGTATCTTTCAACGAACGGCGAGGTCCAGAGGCTGAAGGAGGAGATCCCTCTGTACAAGTCCTGCCAACACCTCCAATACACTCCGACCAACGAGGAGATAGAGCTCATCGCGAAGAACGTCCCTGTATGCATCGACGGCGAAGGTACCGAGGACGAGGAGATCCGAGGCTTCAGGGACCTTCCCCGGGTAGAGACGAATCGTGTGAGAGGCGGAGCGTGTCTCGTCGTCGCTGAGGGGCTCTGCCTGAAGGCCCCGAAGATCCAGAAGCATGTCAAACGGCTGGCCATCGACGGCTGGGAGTTCATAGACGAATTCCTTAATCTCAGGAAGAAGGGGGTTGTGGAAGGAGGGTCCGAGGTGGCTCCCAGTTCGAAATTCCTTAAGGACCTCATAGCAGGAAGGCCTGTGCTCGCGTATCCCTCGAAAGTGGGAGGGTTCCGCCTTAGATATGGTAGGACAAGGGCGACTGGATTGGCCGCCCTCGCGATGAACCCTGCAACCATGCACTTGCTCGGAGAGTTCGTCGCGATAGGTACGCAGATCAAGATCGAAAGGCCGGGCAAGGCGGGCGCGATCACTCCGTGCGACACCATAGAGGGGCCGATCGCCCTTCTGGACAACGGGGACCTTGTCTATGTCGATACGATCGAGGAGGCCAGGGCACTGAAGGGCCGCGTCAGCGAGATAGTCGATGTCGGCGAGATACTGGTCCCCTATGGGGAGTTCGTCGAGAACAATCACCTGTTGATGCCAGCCGGGTATTGCATCGAGTGGCACAAGGATGAGCTGCTCGAGAAGTGCAAGAGCCTTCCGGAGGGCTGGGAGGACCCAACCTTCGAAAGGGCGGTTGAGATGAGCAGAGAATTCGGCGTTCCTCTGCACCCCAAGTTCAATCTGTTCTGGAGCGACGTCGCTCTCGAGGATATCCTGGAACTGCGAGACCATGTCATCAAGAGCGGCGCATTCGACGGGATCTCCCTCGTGATCTCAGGAGATCAGAAGACGAAGAGCATCCTGGAATCGCTAGGCGCCCTGCACGCCGTCGCTGGCGACAAGTTCGTCCTCTCGAAGTGTGCCAAACCTTTGTTGCTTGGATTAGGTCTCGATTCTTCCGGACCTACAGTTCGCCCGAACGGACGAGCGATCCCGAAGTGCGCCAAGTCGCTCGAGCTGGTTTCAGCTCTATCGGGGATCGACATCCGCGCGAGGGCCATCACCCGCATAGGCGCCAGGGTCGCCAGACCAGAGAAGGCAAGGGAGCGGCGCATGAAGCCGCCTCCGCACGGGCTCTTCCCCATAGGGACGACCGGAGGGCCGCAGAGGTTGGTCAATCTCGCTGCCGAGGTCGAGGCGATAAAACTGGAGCTCGGCGAGCGAGTATGCGCTGAGTGTGGCAGGAAGTCCTTCATGTCGCGGTGCGGATGCGGGGCTCACACGACTCCGACGGGGAATGCTAACATACAGAACGTGCCAGTCGGTCGGATCTTCATGTCCGCCCTTGAGAGCCTGAAGGAGAAACGCTCCGTGGATGTGAAGGGCGTCCAGGGGATGATATCCAAGAACAAAACCCCTGAAGCGATCGAGAAAGGGATACTGAGGGCGAAGCACGAGGTGTTCGTCTTCAAGGACGGCACGATAAGGATCGACGCCACGGACGTCCCACTCACGCATTTCACTCCCAAGGAGGTGGGGATCGATGTCCACACGGCTCGAAGCCTCGGATATGTGAAGGATTTCCAAGGGAACGAGCTCGAGAAGCCTGACCAGTTGCTGGAGCTCAAGGTCCAGGACGTAGTGATACCTGATTCCTGCGTCGATTACCTCATCAACACTTGCAGGTTCGTCGACGATCTGCTGGTCAAGGTCTATGGTCAGGAGCAGTTCTACAGGATTGAACGGAAGAATGACCTGGTCGGACACCTTGTGGTCGGCCTCGCGCCGCACACTTCCGGGGGCGTGCTCGCACGCATTGTAGGCTTCTCCTCTGCTCACGCCGGCTATGCTCATCCCTACTTCCACGCAGCCAAGAGGAGGAACTGCGACGGTGACGAGGATTCGGTGATACTGCTGCTCGATTGCCTCCTGAACTTCTCACGCTCCTTCCTCCCCGAGAAGAGGGGTGGCCTCATGGACGCACCGCTGGTCCTCACCACGAAGCTTGATCCGAACGAGATCGACAAGGAGGCGCACAACATTGACGTAGGTCCGAAGTACGCCCTCGAATTCTACAGGGCCACTCAGAGGTACGCCCACCCGAAGGAGGTCGAGTCGATCATGGACCTGGTCAGTGGCAGGATAGGGACGGTCCTACAGTACGAGGGGATAGGGTTCACCCATCGCATGAGTGACATCTCGGGCGGCCCGACCACCTCGGCCTACACATCGCTGGAGACCATGGACGACAAGTTGAAGGCGCAGATCAACCTGGGCGTGAAGATCCGGGCTGTCGACGTCGCGGACGTGGTCCACAGGATCATCACCAAGCACCTTCTGCCGGACATACAGGGCAGTCTCAAGAGCTTCACGGGACAGCAGTTGCGGTGCACCAAGTGCAACACGAAGTACAGGCGTATACCGCTGAAGGGCAGGTGCTATTGCGGGAACAAGCTGACGCTCACGGTCCATGAAGCTGGCGTGAGCAAGTACCTGGAGAAGGCGAAGGAGATCGGGGACGCGTTCCACGTCCCGGCATACACGAGGCAGAGGATGGACCTGCTTGAGAACGCGATAAACTCGCTCTTCCAGTCGGACAAGATAAAGAATCCGAAGCTGGACGAATATTTGTGAAATCACTCTTCGAGAGATGCTATCTGCTCTCTCAACCCGTCGAATCTCTCCTCAAGGAGCTTCAGGCCATGTATCAGGACGTCCTTCGCAGGAAGCGCCCCGTCGGTCTCGAACCTGAAGAGTATCTTCGTGGGATCGGGTGTGATCTTGATGACGCCGGCATCGCAGATGTCGACGCAGCTGTTGCACAAGTTGCACTTCTCTGGGTGCTTGGCGACGATCTTCCGGTCCTCCTTGGAGAGCACACCCTTGGGGCATACCTTGACGCAGCTCCCGCCGATGTCGCACTTCGAATGCTCGATCTCGATCTTCGCGAAGTATCTGTACCCTGCCCCCGTCGCGGCCTGCCACTTGGCATGCTGCTTGCCGGTGCCGAGCTCGGCCGTCGCGTAGATCAATAGCGCCTGGTCCTCTGCGAGCTTGACGATCGGGATCAGGTCGTCCTTCATCTTGAGCTTCTGGTCCCCGATAGGCTCGAGGTCTCCAGAGTAGACGGTCGCGGGCCCTTTCTTGTTTATCGAGTACATGATGGTGCAGCTGGGACAGCCCTCTCCCCCACAGGTGCACTTCGCGCGGAAATTGTAGTTGTCAAGGTTCGTCGGCACCGGCACAAGGCTGAGCCTGTGGGCGACTATCTCGTCGAACATCGGGGACACGCTCTCGTATGCGGTACCCTTCTCGTCCATGATCGGGCCGAGGTGGAACTCGACGTTGTCTATTGCCATCTTCGGCACGTCGGAGACGATGGTCCTCCTGAGTGCGTTCGCGAATGTCGGGTTCGTGTCCGTGATTACGAACTGCGCCTTGGTCGGCGTCATCTCAACTATGTCGATCTTCATTTAGAATCACTCTATACCCTGCGTCCCCTTCTGCCGCCCTTCTTCTTTGTGCCGTCGTGCGGCACTGGGGTGACGTCCTCTATCCTTCCGATCCTGAGCCCGGCCCTTGCGAGCGCTCGGATCGCAGCCTGCGCTCCTGGCCCGGGGGATGCGGACTTGTTGCCGCCTGGAGCCCTGACCTTGACATGGATGCTGTCAATGCCCTTCTCCTTGGCTATCTCTGCGACCTTCTCCGCGGCCTTCATCGCCGCATATGGAGAAGCCTCGTCCTTCGCAGCCTTGACGACCATTCCGCCGCTGGCCTTGGTGATGGTCTCCGCTCCCGTCACGTCCGTTACCGTGATGATGATGTTGTTGTAGCTTGCGAAGATGTGCGCTATGCCCCACTTCCCCATTCGATTCACTCCTTGTTCTCAGGTGGAGCTTCCGGCGTGGCAGTCTCTATGTCCGCCTCCTTCTCCTCCTTCTCTTCCTTGAGCTCTTCCGTGACGAGCTTCTTCAGCTTGGGCTTGGCGACATGGACCTCTTCCTTCTCCGTCGCCTCCTTCTTGGCCTCTTCCAACAAAGCCTTCGCCTTGAGCTCCTCCGGCTTTGGCCTCATCGGGTGCAGCTCGTCGGATATCGGGGAGGTGACATAGTACTGGATGTGCTCCTCCTCGCCCCTCTTGACCATGTATCCTGGGATCGTGATCTTCCTCGCGCCGATGGCCGTGTGGCCGTGGACGATGAACTGCCGGGCCTGCTTCGGGGTGTACGCGAACCCTTTCCTGTAGATTATCGTCTGTAGCCTTCTCTGCAGGACAGCCTCGGTCGTCAGCGTCAGAATGTCGTTCAGGGTCGCACCTTCCAAGGGCAGCAAGGAGAGTCTCGCGCAGCGTTCGAGCAGCTGGTTCGTCTCGATCTTCGCTTGCGGGTCCCCTACCCTGAGCCTCGCCTGGAGCTCTCGGCTTTGGGCCCTCAATGCTCTTACGAGGGATTGTGCCCGCCATAGCTCCTGCTTGTTCTTGAGGCCGTACTTCATCAGAAGCTCATTCTCGGCCTTGATGCGTTCGCCTTCCCACGGGTGGGCTGGAGTCTCGTACTTCCTTCTAGAAAACTTCGGATCTCCCATGGGTCACACTACTCCTTCTTCTTCTCGCCATCGCCTACGGCTCCTGGCTCGAGCTTCTTCCTGATGACACCCATGGTCATGCCGGTCCTGCCGTTGGACCTCGTCCTCTGACCCCTGACCTTCTGACCCTGTTCGTGCCTGATGCCCTTGTAGCATCTGATCATCTTCATGAGATTGATGTCGTCCCTTCTGTTGAGCTCGACGTCGACCCCCACCAGGTGCATATCCGCGCCCGTGGACCAGTCGCTCTGCCTGTTGACCATCCAGTGCGGGACCTTCTCGGAGTAATCGGTGATCATCTTCTCGAGCTCCTCCGTCTTCGGCTCTGGAAGGTCTCCGATCTTGGTCTTCCTTGGGATGCCTGCGGCCCTCGCGATGACCTCAGCGGTCCTTATGCCTACACCCTTGACTCCTGAGAGGCCTATGACGATGCTCTTGTTGCCGTCGACGTCAGTGTTCACGAGTCTGACGATGTACCTGAAGTTCTCGTCCCTCTTCACGACGGGCTTCTTCTCTTGGGGCGGCCCTTTCTTGCCTTTGGCTTCCTTACCTTCCTTGGCATCCTTGCCTTCCCTGTCCCTGGGCGCGCCTTTCGATTTGGTCTCTCTCTCCTTCTCATTGGGCAAACGTGAACCTCCGCTGTAGTCTCTGACAGAGTTGCCTCCAGACCAGACAATAAGCGCTGACTGGAGAGCATTCTCCCCGACACACTAAGGCCTATTAAATACTTATGCTGCTGGCGCTTCGCAGGTTAGCTCGAAATCGAGGTTTGCCAGTATCTACTTTTCGTCTCTCGGTTGACGTTCTCCGGCCGCTGCTTTCGAGTGCTTATGATCATCCTCATGGCCTCCGTGGACGTGCGTGTGGATGTGGGCATGAGCGTGCTTTCCCTCGCGATCTATGACCCTCGTGAGCTGTTCCACCGCCTCATCGAGCGAGACGGGAAGGTCATCCATGGGGTATCCCATGGTTTCCAGAACCCTGAAGAGCTTGGAGATCGGCGGGAGCTCCAGTCCAGCCTCATGCATGAGGTCCCGGGCCAAAACGAGCTCCCTCATGGTGCCCTCCATCAGCATCCCCACGTTCAGCACCACTGCCTTGTCAACAATCTCAGCCGCCGCTTCAAGGTCGTGCGTCGCGATCAGCATCGTCCTGTCCATCTCCTTCAGGAGCCCGATCAGCTCCGCCCTCGATCTGGGGTCCAGGCCCGAGGTCGGCTCGTCAAGAAGCAGGATGGCAGGGTCCATCGCCAGGATCCCTGCTATCGCCACACGCTTCTTCATACCGTAGCTGAGCCTGTGCGTCTTCCTCTTGGCGAGGGTCTCCATTCCGGAGCTCCTCATACCCCTGGCAACCCTTCCCTCGATATCGTCCAGTCCCAGATTCCTCGGACCAAAGGCCACATCCTCCTCGACGGTGGGCATGAATATCTGGTCATCGGGGTCTTGGAACAGCAGTCCGACATGCTTCCTCAGATCGTCGGCACTGGATTCATCCAGTGGTCTGCCTTCGATCATGACCTGCCCCGAGAAGGGCATCCTGAACCCGGCTATCAGGTGCAGGAGGGTCGATTTGCCAGCACCGTTGGGGCCGACCACGGCGACCTTCTCGCCTTTGCCAATGGACATGGACAGTCCCTTGAGCGCGACCGTGCCGTCCTCGTAAGTGAATCCGACATCCGCGATCTCCAGAGGCTTCAAGTGATCACCCCTAGCTGGACAGTAAGGAGCAATCCCGCGACGGTTGCAAGGCCCAGTGCGAGGAGGCCATCTTTCAGGGCGACGCGTGATCTCCTCCAGGGGGTCATCTCCTGGCCGAAGCCCTTGCATTTCAGTCCCTCGTAGATATCATCGGCCCTGTCGAAAGACCTGACAAGGACCATGCCAGCTGTGAACGCGACCACCTTCACCCCGTATCTGTCCAGCAGGTTCCTGGCTCCCCTGAAGCCCCTCGCCTTTCGGGCAATCGACATCCTGGAGAGTTCTTCCGAGAGCAGGAGGATGTACCTTTGTGTGAGCATGAGCAGCGTCGTGATAACGGCAGGCACATGGAGTCGTCGCAGTCCCGCGAACAGGTCGAAGGTCTCCGTTCCCGCTGCGAGGACCAGCAAGGGCAACACGCATGCCGATGTCCTCGCCCACATCTCAATCCCACGCTCCCAACCACCGAAAAGGAATACGGACACAGATGCGAAGAGGATGAACGGTACCGCGGCCGAGTACATCCTGGCAAGATAGAAGACCGGCAGCCTGCTGGCGAGCACTAGGGTCAGTGCGACGGCAAGAGAAACGAGCACCAACACAAAGTCCGTGAGAACGGCTGAGACGATGACGAACACGAATATCCCCACCAGCTTTGCCCTGGCATCCAGTTTTCCGAACCACACGTCCCCAGCGTATTCACTCAGGTGGGTTCTGCCATGACCGCCGAAGTGAGCCATTGTCATGGTTCTTCGCCTCGGACCGTCTTCATTCTAACCAACTTGAGGATCACGGTCGCGACGAGGGCCACGGCAAGGAAGCCAAGGATGCCCGCGAACAACGCACTGAAGTAGTCCTGTCCGTATTCGAACGGACTGGAGATCATCGGCCTTCCCTCGGCAGTTCCTGCGTCCTGCATCGTCTTCTCCAATCCGTCCTTACCCTGACTCGAATACAGGAAATACAGCGGCAGGGCTAGTGCGAAAACGATGAGGATCGCGATGACCGCCCTTGCAGTGTCGCTTGAGACGGCTCCTCTCAACCCCGGAAGCGTCTTCCTGTTCGGGTCGGTCGATGTGACGGAGCCGGGGGACACGCTCCACAGATAGGCCATCACGCCAGCGGTGATCAAGGCCTCCCCGATGCCTATGACCGCATGGATGCCGAGCATGGCTGGGACCGCTACGGTCGCCGCTATGCCGTATGTGCCCGATGAGACCGCATAGCTCACCGCCAGCTCACCAGCGCACGCCGCGGCGGCGACGAACACTGATGCCCAGGCAGCGGCTCCGACGACCACTCCTCCGACGACCTTCCCGCGAGCACCCCTCCTTTCGGACAGTCCCTTCAGTAGGGAGTAGACCCCCCATCCAGTCAGTGGCGCGATCACAGCCATGTTGATCGCGTTCAATCCCAGCGCGGTGATGCCGCCGTCACCGAACATCAGGCCCTGGATGAGCAGCACGATAGTCATTCCGATCACCGCGATCGTGGGGCCAGAAATCATGGCGAACAGCGCACCACCAACGAGGTGGCCAGTCGTTCCTCCACCGATGGGGAAATTGAGCATCTGCGCAACGAAAATGCCGGCGGACAGAACGGCTACTCTCGGCAGGTTCCTCTCCTTGATCCTCTTGCCCGAGAGGAGCAGGACCGCGGCGAAGACAACCGGGAACTCGATCCATCCGACCAGGCTGACCACCGGTGCCATCAGTCCATCTGGTATGTGCATCTGATCCCTTCAGTAATACATTCTGATGTTTTCGTAATACGATAAGGGGCCCCTTTATTTAGCATCTTCTCATGAACACTGGTAATGCTTATCAGGCCGGAGCACTTTTCGGAGACGATGCCAGATAAGGCACGGATCTCACTGAGCGTTTCCGAGGGCCTGCTGAAGGAGTTCGACATGCTCTCTCGCGGCCTGGGCCACCCGAACAGGTCGAAGGCCGTGAGCGAGGCCATGCGCGAGTTCGTCGCAGGCAGGAAATGGGACCTGGCGAAGAAGGGCGAGGTCCCGGGCGTGATCCTTGTCACATACGACCATCATTCGAGAGGAGTGAACCGCGCTCTGACCGAGCTGCAGCACGATTATCCCGATGCGATCACGGCCACGATGCACATCCACCTCTCCAAACACACGTGTCTCGAAGTCATCGCCTTCAAGGGACCCGCAGATCGGGTAAGGTCGCTGGCGAAAACCCTTCAATCTCAGAAGGGTGTCCTCGACCTCAAGGTCGCGACATCGCCCATGTGACTTGTTTAACTATTAATGTGCATTAACCTTAAGGGCTTCCCCCGACTAGTATCAATATAATGGCTGTGGCCAAACCCGCTATGACGAACCTCAGCCCGGTGTAGAATATCATCTCCTTGATGAGGCTACCGAGGTAGGCCCCGAGCGCGAACAGGAAGCCCAAGGTGAGGCCTATCGCCGCTATGACCGCATCGCCCAAAGGAAGGAAGAAGAATGGCAATAGTGGAACGAATGCTGCGACCAATGGTGCAACCCCGTGGACTGCGGCACTGACGGATATGCTGACTCTCATCGCATCCACGCGGTCGCCTTCCACGGGCCGGAGCATGGCCTTCTCGAGATGCTTGTGCTGCAGAAGGTGCTCGACGCGCTCCGCCTCGTAGGCCCCGACGGTGCTGGATACGGCAAGCGCGATGCCTCCGGAGAACCCTGCGGCGAGTATCAACTGGCGCGCGAGATCCGGATGTTCGTGACCTTGAGACGCGTACGCCCCGAGGATCACGCCCAGGATCGTCAGTGCGCCGTCGAATGCGCCGATGACGAAATACCTTCGAGCGATCGCCCCTGACCTGGTGAGCCTGAGGTGGGACCGCAATGTCTTCAAGTAATCCGAGAAGTGCGCCATCTAGTGCTCACTTCTCTCCAGGGTCTCCTTTGTCAGTTCGAGGACCCGGTCCAACGCCGATTCTAGCTTGGAGGCGTCGGTGCCTCCGCCCTGGGCGAAGTCCTGTTTGCCCCCGCCCGAGCCACTGACCATCGTCATCGCCTCCTTGATGAGCGGCCTGCAATCGAGACCGACATCTGGACTCCTGGCTATGACCACCTTCGCCCCTTGCTCGTCTGACCCGAGTAGGGCGACGGTCTTCGGGTGGCCTATCAGGAGCTTCGCGAGTCCGACGAGGTGTTTGATGTCCTCGGACTCGACATGTCTCACGATGCTGACGCCCTTGACCCGGACGGCCTTCCCGATCAGCTCCTCGACGGTGTCACCGACTCTGCCTTTCTTGAACGCGTCGAGCTGCTTCGTCAGTTCCTTCCGGTCGGCCATAAGCTTGTCGATCGCCTCGCCGATCTTCTCAGGCGTGGAATTGAGCTTGCTGGAGGCGGCGCTCACCGAGTTCCAGAATCCCATCATCTGCTCGACCTCTGGCATGCCAGCTACGAACTCCAGCCTCACGACGCCGTCCTGGATCCTCTTCGTCCTGAGGATCTTGATCGCTCCCACATCGAAGGTGTTCTTCGTGTGGATGCCGCCGCACGCCTCTACATCGAAATCGCCGATGCGGATCACTCTGATATCCTTCCCGGGGACCGCTCCGCCTTGGTACAGCCTGAACCCGTATCGCTTCTCGGCGACGTTCCTCTCCATGAACGTGCTCTGGACCTTCGTTCCCGAGAGAACGGTCTCGTTCGACAGGAGCTCGATCTTCTCGAGCTCATCGGGTGTCAGGTCGGCGTAGTGAGTGATATCCAGCCGGGCCATGTCGGGGCCTTTGTGCGCCCCCGTCTGCCAGATGTGATTTCCAAGTATCTTCCTCGTGGCACCGTTGATGATGTGCGTCGCGGTGTGGTGCCTCTGCAGCCTCTTCCTCCGGTTCGAGTCGATCAGGCTGGTGATGAGCTTGCCCGGGACCGCCTGCATCTCGCCCTCGACCTTGTGAACGACGACGTTCCCGACCTTGTCGACGTGCACGACCTTCATGTCCTTCATTGTGCCTGCGTCGCTCTCTTGACCGCCGCCTTCGGCGTAGAAGTAGGTCTTGTCCAGAACGACCAGGTCGTTCTGCACCGCGAGGACCTTCGCTCTGAACTTGTACTTGGAAGGGTCCTTGTAGAACATGAGCTTGGTGGGAGGAAGGCTCTCTCGGAGTTTTGTCTCAGGGACGCCCTCTTCTCGTTCGACCTTCGAATGCCGGGCGGCGACCTTCTGGTAGAAATCGTCCGGGACGTTCACCGGGCCCGACGCGAACTCCGCCACGACCTCGGGGTTGAGCCCGTGGGAATCATAGAGCTCGACCAGGTCGTCCTCGTCGATCCTCTTCTTCCCCCCTTCGGACGACTCGAGCCTCTGGACGATGCTTCTGCCCTTGACCAGGGTGTCCTTGTACTTCTCCTGCTCGACATCGACGAGCTTGATTATCTCGTCCCTGTTCTCCTTGAGGTCCGGGAAATCCTTCGAGAAGTAATCTACCTGCTTCGCGACTATGTCGGACAGCTTGAGGTCGAGCTTGAGCTGCGACATCTCCCTGAGGGCTCTCCTGACAAGCAGCCTGGCAAAGTAACCCTGCCTCACATTTGAAGGCACGACTCCATCGCTGAGCATGAACATGAGAGCGCGTGAGTGGTCGCAGACGACATACATGCTCTCGAAGGGTTTCACCTGCTTCATGAAGTCGTCCAGGCCGATTCCGAGTCGGGCGGCGGTGTCTCCCCTGAGCGCTCGGACGTCGGCGGCGTTCTCGATCTTCATCGATCCAGCCACTTTGGCATACTCCGCCAACACTCTGTCATCGACGATCGTTCCCGAGAGCTTCTTGAGCTCCTCCAGCACGTCCCCGAACACAGCCTCGTATGCCGAGGGCGTGCCCTGCGATATCCACGTGAGCCGCTCAAGACCGTACCCGGTGTCCACTACCCTGATGTCCATGGGCCTCTGCTGTCCGTTCTCCACGGCATAGCTCATGAAAACGAGCGTGGCCACCTCGACGCCCCCGAGAAGCACTTCCAGGCATGGACCTGCATTGCCTCCGCCCTCCCACCAGGCCTCCGAGTAGTTGACCAGCTTCGGGTCGAGGCCCTGGACCTTCGTCAGGAATTCGTGGCACAGCTCCGTCGTCCGGTCCTTCCAGTAGATCTCCTTGTCCTTCTTGTTGAAGACGTGGTGGGCCATCATCTCGAACATGGTCAGGTGAGACCCAGTCTTGCCAACGTTGTCGATGTCATTGAATCTTACGCAGGTCTGGGAGATCCCGAGAGGGTTCGCCGGCGGTTCGACCACTCCCTGGATGACCCAGGGCTGAAAGCCGTAGATGCTGGCCTGCGTGAAGAAGACGTCGTCCCTCCACCTCGCCGTGATCGGGTATCTCGCGACCCTCGTGTGGCCGTTCTTCTCCAGGAAAGACAGGAAGCTCTCGCGCATCTCGTGTACGGTCAGCTTCTCTTTGAAGAGCGGCTTGCCTATGAACGTGTACTCGACGCAAGGAGCTTCGCCGCAGGTGTCTGAGTTGCCCAGCGTCCAGAAGAACTTGCCGCAGCTCTTGCATTGCATCCGCTGGAAACCTTTGCTCTTGAAGAAATCGAGTTCGTAGTCCTGCGTGTCCATTCACTTTCCACATGAGTCTTCAGGATTTAACGGTTTTTGCGAAATGGCCAGTCCAAGGGTGCATATGTGTGTCAACGCGGATTGCCCATTCGTGGAGGAAGAGAGCTGAGCTCCCGGCGACGGGACGATCAATTGAATGTGTACGAGGGATCGCGCAGTCGGTCCTTGATGTCCTCGATCGGCGTCCCCTCCTTGATGAACTTGGTCACCTTCACGACTTCCTTCTTGGTGCCCAGAAGTATCGCTCCTATCATCTTGCCGTCCTCCAGAACGAACTTCTTGTAGATCTTGCCGTCAGGGGTTGTTGTCCGGATCTCATCAATTCCCGGCTCCGGTGGCTCGTGGGTGGATCTTACGGTACCGATGGACGTGAGCTCGAATCCGGCGACCTTGAGCGTGTTGGAAGGCACGGTGCCTGCATAGTCGGGAGTCTGTTGACCGAGTATCTTCTTCGCCGCGATCCTGGCCTCGTCCAGTGCGGGCGGTATCATGGCCCACATCTGCCCGTTGAACTCAGCCACGTCCCCAAGGGCGTAGATGTCGGGGTCGGATGTCCTGAGGGAAGTGTCCACCACGATGCCCTTGTTCACTTTGAGCCCAGCGTCCTTCGCGAGCTGCAGGTTCGGTCGAGTCCCGGCCGAGATCACGACCATGTCGCCATCTATTCGCCTGCCATCCTTCAACAGCACGCCCTCCGCATCCGCCCCATCGCCGAGTATCCTCTCGGTCTCGGATCTTGCAGAGACCAGAGCGCCAGTCTCCTCGATCCAACTTTGAAGCATCTGGGCACCTTCGTGATCCAGCTGCCGCATTAGGATATGCTCGCCGCTCTCGAGGATTGTTATGTGCAGCTCGGGGAAGGCAGAGCACAACGCCCTTCCGGTCTCCAGTCCAAGGAGACCTCCTCCGATGACGATCACTCGCTTGGACCTGGATGCACGCTCCTTGATCTTCTTCGCATCAGGGAGGGTCTTGAGCGTGAAGACATTCTCTTTGGGAAGACCGAGGAAAGGAGGGACGAAAGCGCTCGAGCCGGTAGCGAGGACGAGCTTGTCGTACCGCTCCCACATGCCCTGAACCTGGATTCTCTTCTCCGACCTGTCAATTCTCTCCACTGTGCAGTCCAGATAGAGCCCCAACCGGTTGGTCTGGTACCAATCCAGCGGATAGAATGGGAGGTCCTTCTCCTGGACCTTGCCTTCGAGGTAGTCAATGAGCCTTGGCCTGGGGTAGTAGGGAACCGACTCCTGCGAATAGATGTCTATCGACACAGCTGGGTCGGCGTCTCGCATGGCCTTCGCTACTGTGGTTCCCGCCACATTGTTGCCTATCACGATTACTCGCACGAGCATCGCCTCACGCATCGTCCGTTCCTATGCATGGGCTTGACAGCGTTGTCCATCATTAATATTGCGCGGAATTCCTCAACAACCATTAAGTCTAGCAGAGCCAGTGGAGGTGAGGGAATAGAGGAGATGGTGGAGATGGTCGACGGCGGGAAACGCGAGGCGACCATAGATTCTGGGAAAATAGCTTCACCGATTGACCCCCCCATGAGATACTGCAGACACTGTCAGGCGGAGGTGGGCACTCGGGACACCACATGCCCGAACTGCCATCATGATCCTGCACACGTCTATTCTGGTTCAGGCAATTCTGGTTCCTTCTACCCAAATGGTGTATACAAACCACCGAGGAACTGGAGGGCGGATTACCTCTGGGGAGGGACATGCGCGATAATTGCTGGCGTGCTCGCCCTGGGTCAAGGGATCGGGGAATTGTCTTTTGGCCTTGATATTTTCAGCCCTTGGGATCACTTCTCGCTCTTCGGTATGGCGGATGTCATCTTCGGGCTTGGCTCCATGATCGGGGGGATAGTGGCAATCAGACGATTCAACTTCGCGATCGCCATGTATGGGGCGGCCATGGGCACGCTCGGTTTCGGGTTCGTTATCGGGAGCGCGTTCGGTGTGATTGCCGTCGGGCTGATTGCCATGTCGAGGGGCGACTTCAAGTGAGTCACTCGCGTCGGCGTCTCTTCGAGGAGGAGGTCGTCCATATAGTCTCGTTTCCTTGTGCTGCCGTCATTGCCGCCCGGATTTCCTCGAAAAACTATTAAGCCTGTTTGGGTGAATCAGGAATGGGACGGAAATGGTAGTTTGTGGGAATTGCGGGAAGGACAATCCTCAGGGTGCCAAGTTCTGCAACTCATGTGCGAAGGAACTTGCTCCCCCAGGGATGGTCAGATTGTGCATCAGCTGTGGGGCTCAGAATGCCCCGGAGATGATCTACTGCGGGAAGTGCGGGGCGGCCTTGGATTCGGCCAAGACTGTGGCCATCAGTGCCCCGAGCAAGACCGCGCTCGAACCCAAGGGCACGACCTCCGGGCTCCCCAAGAGATACTGCAGGCATTGTGGGACGGAGGTGGACATGTGGGACACCGTATGTCCGCACTGCCGCGAGGATCCTTCCTACGTATCGCCTGGCTCTGTCTCAGGTGATCATGACTACTCCCGCTCAGATTACGATTATGAGCCTTCTAGCGGCGCGAGCGGCGCGGTGCTCGGGGGAGGGATATTGGCAATACTCGCCGGCGTGCTCGCCCTAGGTCAAGGGATTCTGACCGCCGGTGTTAGCTCTGCGGCCTCAGCCTACATTCCCACAGGTGCCCTTTGCCTATGCGGCGGTCTGGGCATGATCTTCGGTCTCGCCTCCATCGCCGGAGGCATCATGGCTCTGAAGCGCTCGAGCTTCACGCTCGCTCTCCTGGGTGCGATCCTTGGGATATTCGGGATCGGATTCTATCTCGGAGCTGTACTCGGGCTTGTTGCTGTGATACTGATCGCCGTATCGAGGCACGAATTCGATTGAGGTCGCTCCGAAGGAGTCGCAGCTGACGATGACGAAATGCCACTATTGTGGGAGGCAGAACCCTGACCGGTCCGCGTTCTGTGACAGATGCGGCAAGCCGCTCTTAGTGGAGCAAGTACAGATTCAAAGCCGGGAGTGTCCCAAATGTGGTGCGTCGAACCCGGTTTCAGCGACATTCTGCAAGGATTGTTTCACCGATCTTCCCAGCCTTTACCCAGACATCAGCTCCACACTTGCATCCACGGGATTGCCCGCTCAGACGGACGAATGGCTTCGGGACCCGGTGGATGCCAGGTCCCAGAAACCATCGATCGCGGCCATCCTGATGGTCGGCACTGGTATCTTGGACCTCATTTACGGGATTCAGGGTTTCACGGCGAAGGTTCCAGCAACGGATCTTCCCGTCGACTTCTCGGGCCTGATTCTCTTCTGCAGCTCGCTCGTGTTCGTGATGGGTCTGATCGTCCTCGCCGGTGCGTATACGGCATTCAAGAGGGGACCGGTCACCCTGACGGGAGTTGCGACCGACGCGGGGAGGTTTGGTGTGGGAGTGTTCTACCTCGGCTTCCTGATGAGCCTGATCGCTCTCGTGCTGGTCG
>CALMQK010000209.1 GCA_937872085.1 uncultured euryarchaeote | reverse complement strand
CACCTACATGATGGAGGATTCCAAGAAGATCGGGATAGGCATCAACTACATGCTCGTCGCGAGATACCTTGAGAGGATTGCGGACCACGCGTGCAACATTGGCGAGAGGGTGATCTACATGGTCACAGGGGAGAGGGTCGTCAAGGAATAGTCCAAGGATTCTGACCGCCTCAGCTCGAAGGCGAAGAGAGAGATAAAAAGGAACAGTGGCGTTCACCCGCCAGGTCGAGTTTGAAGGAAAAAAGGTTTGTGCCGACGCCGGCTCAGATGTTCGCGCTGACCTCATGACCGAGGATCGGATCGAAGTATATCTTCTGGGGCGATGCCGTGGACGGTATCGCGAACGAGACCTTGAACGTGGTCGTTCCGCCCACTAGAATCGTGGCGGAGGTCGTGTCCGAGTTCACGTACAGCGTGTAGGGGTACCTCGTTCCTGAGGCCTGGAGTTCGAACCAGATGCCGCTGACCGATGTCGGGATGTCGCCATTATTGGTCATCGAAACTGTGACCTGGACATAGGTCATTCCTGTAGTGGGTGCGATGGAGTATTCGCTTGATGTAGGGGTATGGGTGCCAGTCACAGTCATCGAGATGTCTGAGGTACTGTTCACCGTATTATTGAACGCGTTCAATGCCAGGAGCGTTCCTGCAATCACTAGGCCGACCACGACGACAATCACGATGACCACGATGAGTAGAGTGTTGTTCTTCTTCGCGGGCGGTGCGCCCATCATCGGTCCACCAGCCATCGGCGCTCCGGCCATTGGAGGGCCTGGGACCAATTGGCTGGCGCATTTCTGACAGAACATCGCACCGTCTGGATTGTCGGTACCACACATCGGGCATCTCATAGATGGACACTTCCAGACAGGAATGGGCCTCAGCTAGATATGTCTTTTTTGGAGCACAAGAGGGGAAAAGAACGAAGGCCTGGGAGCGGTGGCTTCCGATCCCGGCCCGTGTGGGGGTTTGGTCCGGCCATTTCCGGAAGGCTATCAATGCCGATAATCGCATACAGCAGGCATTGCAGGCTCGATAAGCGTGAAACGACAGATATGCCCCCCCTAGGAGGGGTCTTCTTCATTCGAGTCTGCAGCGGGTTCTACAGGGGCGGGCGGAGGCTGAGCGGCCGGGCGGGGTCTTGCATAGGAGAAGTAGGCCACGAGAGAGAGCACGATCGCGGCGAGGATGATGCCTATGGTAGGCAATCCGTACATCGGCCCTCCCAAGCTCCAATCGTTCGAATCCGTGCGGAATGTCGTGGACGCTATGACCTGGCTTCCCGCCCTGTCGGTCCCCCGGACCTCGAGGACGTGCTTACCTGTGGGGAGGCCGATCGTGGTGTAACCCAAGCCTAGCGTGTCCCCCCAGCTTACGGTCACCCACGAACCATTGTCGACCCTCAGGTCAACCTTCATGAGTCCTACGCTGTCCGAGCAGTTCCAATAGACTTGGACCGCCCGGCCTCTGATCGATGTGCCGTTCGAAGGGGAGACAATGGAGACTGCAGGAGGCACGGTGTCTACCGTGACGTTCACCATCCTCGTCAAAGTGAAGTTCACTGCCCCGAACGGTCGAAGCCAGTAGTATGATTGCATGATGATTGTGTTCCTTCCCTCGACGAGTGGAACCGTTTCTGCCCAGTTCCTTCCATTCATGTCCGCTTTCTGCAGATGGAGCGGGTCCGTGCCTACAAGCACGCCTGTTGCGAATCCCTCCGTAACCCCTTGGACCACAGATGTTCTGGAGTTCAGATACGACTGATCCACAATGGAATTGGCCCCGACCACAGGCGTGTAGACGTCCACCGAGTAGTCGACAGTAGCGCTGGTCGGTTCGAGGTTGAACCAATCCAGCTGGTACCATCCAGTCTGGTTGACGACAGATCGGAAGAGCAC